>NZ_LATC01000003.1:0-115448 GCF_001414075.1 Mycobacterium sp. UM_11
AGATGTGTATAAGAGACAGACCAGATTCAGCGGGTGGTCATGTCGCGGGCGTTGCTGCGTTGACCTATAGGATCTCCGGCGGTTAACCGCTCTCGGGCCGTACGGCCACCGTAGAGTCGTCCAGATGGGTCGTTCCGCAGCCAGGGGGGTCGAAGTGAACAGCGCGACTTCCTTTGCGCGTCGACGGGTGACCGGGATTTGATGCCCGCGGGCGCTCCCGTGACGCCGGCGGCGAGTTGGCAGTCCCTGTCGTTGCTGCTGGTCGAGGATGACCGTGCCGACGCCCTGCTGGTGGAGGAACTGATCGCCGACGCGCTGGCCGACATCCGGGTGGTGTGGGCGCAGTCGATGGCGCACGCCGAGCGCGAGCTGGCGTCCGCCCGCCCCGACTGCGTGCTGCTGGACCTGCACCTGCCCGACGCCAACGGCATCGACGCGCTGGACCGCATCGCGCAGCGCGATGCCACCGTCCCGATCGTCGTGCTGACCGGGCTGAACGACGAGTACTTCGGAGCCTCCGCGGTCGCGGCGGGTGCGCAGGACTACCTGGTCAAGGGCCGCGTCGAGCCCGAGATGCTGCGCCGGGCGCTGCTGTACGCGATCGAGCGCAAGCGCGCGGAGCTGATCGCCGCCGACCTACACGCGACCCAGCTGCGTGCCCGCGAGAACGCGTTGCTGGAACGCGGCCTGCTGCCCTCGCCCCTGCTGCTGGACCACCCCGGGGTCGACATCGTCGCCCGGTACCGGCCCAGCCGGGAGAATGCGTTGCTCTGTGGCGACTTCTACGACGTCGTCCAGACGCCCGACCGGGTGGTCCACGTCCTGATCGGCGACGTCGCCGGCCACGGGCCGCACGAGGCCGCGCTCGGCGCGGCGCTGCGGATCGCATTTCGCGCGCTCACCCTCGCCGGCGTGCACGGCGTGGAACTGATGCGTCAGCTGGAGCGGGTGCTGCACTCCGAGCGAACGGGCACAGGGGTTTTCGCGACGGTGCTCGGCCTGGAGATCCCGGCCGATGGCCCGCGCATCACCGCCATCCGTGCCGGCCACCCGGCGATGCTGTTGCAGCGCGACGGGACCGTCGAATGGGTGGAGCCGCCGGGGGGCCCGGCGCTGGGGCTGCGCGCCGACGACTGGCCCCGCTACGAGATGGACCTGCCGGCGGGGCAGGGCCTGCTGCTGCTGACGGACGGGCTGTTCGAGGGCTATGCCGGACGCGGCAACCAACGCCTCGGCGAGGACGGCCTGCTCGAGCTGGCCCGGGCGCACGCGGACAAGCCCGGCCCGGAGTTCGTCGACGCGTTGATCGACGGCGCCCAGGGGCTCGCCCAGTCCCACGGCGGGCTCACCGACGACATCGCCGTGCTGCGGATCGAAAGGACCACCGCGTGACCGCGACGTTGCGCGGCCTGCGTCTCTCGGAGCTCACCGTGCGCGGGTGGCAGGCCGTCGTGCTGATCAGCATGGGTGTGATGGTGCTGGCCGGCGCGGTCGTCGGTGCGCTGCTGCTGAACCGCACCGACGACATGACGCACCAGCTCGTCGACAACATCCAGCCTGCGCGGGTGGCGGCCTTCGAGCTGCAGGCCGCGTTGCGCGACCAGGAGACGGGCATCCGTGGCTATCTGATCGCCGGGGATCGGCAGTTTCTGACCCCGTACTACGACGGGCAGCACGCCGAACAGGCCGCGGCGGAAGAGATCCGGCGACGGCTGGGTCAGCGGCCCGACCTCATCGGCGACCTGGACGCGATCGAGAACGCCGCGGGCAACTGGCGCGCAAGCTATGCCGAACCGGTGATCGCCGACGTGATCCCCAACGGCAAGAACGTCACGAACAAACCGTCCGCGGAACGCGGCAAGGCCCAATTCGACCATCTGCGAACGCTTTTCGACAAGCAGAATGCCAACCTGTCCGCGGCGCGGGCGGCCGCGGCCGGCGACCTCAAACGCACCGACGCGTGGCGCGACCGGGCGCTCTTCGCGATGGTGCTGTTGTTCTTCGTCACCGCCGCCCTGCTGGGATTCTTGATCCGGGACACCGTCGCCCGACCGCTCGCGGCGCTGGCCGCGGCGTGCCGGCGGATCACCAACGGCAATTTCGAGGAGAACATCGCGCCGCCCAAGCGGCCCAAGGACGTTCGCGACATGGCGCTCGACGTGGAGAACATGCGCAAGCGGATGGTCGAGGAACTGGACGTATCGCGTGCGGCCCAGGCGCAGTTGGATGAGCAGGCCGCCGAACTGCGAAGGTCCAACACCGAACTCGAGCAATTCGCCTACGTCGCGTCGCACGACCTGCAGGAGCCGCTGCGCAAGGTCGCCTCGTTCTGCCAGCTGCTGGAGCGCCGCTACGGCGACCAGCTCGACGAGCGCGGCATCGAATACATCGGCTTCGCGGTGGACGGCGCCAAACGGATGCAGGCGCTGATCAACGATCTGCTCACCTTCTCGCGCGTGGGCCGGCTGGGCACCACGGAAGCCGACGTGGAACTCGACACGACGCTGGATTCCGGCATCGCCAATCTGGCCACTGCGATCGAGGAGTCGGACGCCGAAATCGTGCGCCCGGAGCGTCTTCCGCAGATCAAGGGCGACCCGATGCTGCTGACCATGTTGTGGCAGAACCTCATTGGCAACGCGGTGAAGTTCCGGCACAAGGATCGCCGGCCACGCGTCGTCATCGAATGCGAAGCCGGCACCGGCAGTCGCGACGGCGAATGGGTGATCAGCGTGTCGGACAACGGCATCGGCATCCCCGAGGAATTCGCCGACAAGGTCTTCGTCATCTTCCAGCGCCTGCACGGCCGCGACGTGTACGCCGGGACCGGCGTCGGGCTCGCGCTGGTCAAGAAGATCGTCGAGCACCATGGCGGCACGATCCGGATCGACACCACCCGCACCGACGGCACCCGGTTCGAGTTCACCCTCCCCATGCCCGCAGTCGCCGAGCAAGCAGACTCAGACGCTTTGGAAGGAGCGCATCAGTGACATCCGACGGTAGAGCCATCGACATCCTGCTCGTCGAAGACGACCCGGGAGACGAGCTCATCACGCGAGAAGCGTTCGAGCACAACAAGCTCAAGAACCGGCTGCACGTCGCGCACGACGGCGAGGAGGGCCTCGACTACCTCTATCGACGCGGCCAGTTCGAGGACGCGCCGCGGCCCGACCTCATCCTGCTTGACCTGAACCTGCCCAAGTACGACGGCCGCCAGCTGCTGGAGAAGATCAAGTCGGACCCGGACCTGGCCCGCATCCCGGTGGTGGTGCTCACCACGTCCTCGGCCGAGGAGGACATCCTGCGCAGCTACAAGCTGCACGCAAACGCGTACGTGACCAAACCCGTTGACCTGGACCAGTTCATGAAGGCGGTCCGGCAGATCGACGAGTTCTTCGTTCAGGTGGTGCGCCTGCCCAGCCTGTGACGGCTTACGGCGCCGCCTGCGGCGCGGTGAGGAACTCGTCGTTGTGCTGCCCCGGCGCGGGCGGGGGATCGGTGGCCACCGCGTCGAAGCTCGAATAGCGCGCGGGCATGCGGACCACCGTGATCGCGTCGTCGCCGCTGCCCACCCGCAACGCCAGCTCGTTCTCGGCGAACAGCGGGGTGTCGACCACCTGCTTCCAGGTGTACGCCAGGCAGGCCATCAGGCCGCCTTCCTGAAGCAGCGCCACCCATTCCGCCGCCGTCTTGGCCGCCAGCGCCGACTCGAGCTCGTCGGTCAACTCGGGGTAATTCATTGCGCGCGAACGCTGGTCGACGAACCGCTCGTCGGTCAGCAGGTCCGGCCGGCCGATGAGCTCGCACAGCTTCGCCCAGTGCTTGGGCACGTACGCGCTGATCACGAGGTAGCCGTCGGCGGCCTTGAACGCGTCGGACGGTTGGGTGGCGAAGCCAACCCCCTTGCGTTTCTTGGCTTTTGGCGCGGCGTCCGGCTTGGGCGCCGCGCTGGGCTTGTTCAAATGGATGGTGAGCTGGCTGGCCTGCAGGTTCACCGCGACGTCGTACATGGCGACCCGCACCACGTCGGCCACCCCGTGGCGTTCGCGATTGAGCAGGGCGGCCAGCACCGCCTGGGCCAGCACGTGACCGCTGGAAGCGTCGACGAGCTGGAACGGGATGATCTGCGGCTTGCCGGTGGGCGTCGGCATGCCGGTGGACATGCCCGACTCCGAGGCGACCATCAGGTCGACGCCGGGCCTGCTGCCGTGCGGGCCGTTGCCGCCGTAGGCCGACAGGCGCGCGTAGATGAGCCGGGGGTTGCGGGCCCGCAAGTCGTCGGGGCCCAGGCCCATGCGCTCCATCACGCCGGGGCGAAAACCCTCCAGCACGACGTCGGCGGTGTCGACCAGCCGCAGGATCTGCTGCTTGGCCTCGTCGTCGGTGAGGTCCACCGCCACCGACTTCTTGCCCCGGTTGTGGGGCAGAAACAGCGTGGGCAGCGGCGGGCGCCCGGGCAGGACCGCGGTGATCTGCCGGGCCGCCTCGCCCAGCGGCGCCTCGACCTTGATCACCTCGGCGCCCAGGTCGGCCAGCACCTGCCCGGCCAGCGGCCCGGCGATGTTCTGGGTGAAATCGAGTACCCGGAATCCGTCAAGTGGCTTGGCGGGGGTGCTGTTTGCCATGGGTGGCCTTCCGTGCCGTGGTGCGCTGCAAAGGTAACCCGTGTCGGCCGGCAGCCGATTCAGGGGGCCTTTGACACGGTTGTGTTACCACCTCGTGTCAGGGCGCGCGGGCGCGGCCGATCGCCGCTAGCCTCGCGCAGATGACCACGTTCCCCGCCGTCGCCGATGAATGCACCGTCGCCGCGACGCGGGACGCCGGGTGGCGGCGCGACGCCGATTGGGCCCGGCGCCTGGCGTGGGTCAGCCTGGTCGCGGTGCTCGTCGAGGGCGGCATCGGCCTGTGGCAGGGCCTCGCCGTGGGGTCGGTGGCGCTGACCGGGTGGGCCCTTGGCGGGGTGTCCGAGGCGCTGGCCAGCGCGATGGTGGTGTGGCGGTTCAGCGGCGCGCGGACCTTCTCCGCCCACGCCGAGCGGCACGCGCAGCGCGGCGTGGCGGTGTCGTTCTGGCTGACCGCCCCCTACATCGCCGCCGAGTCGATCCGCGAGCTGATCGGCGAGCGCCATCCCGAGGCGTCGCCGATCGGCATCGCGCTCGCGGCCGCCGGGTTGCTGGTGATGCCGATGCTGGGCCGGGCCAACCGCCGGCTGGGCGCGCGGCTGGACTCCGGCGCCACCGAGGCCGAGGGGATCCAGAACTACCTGTGCGCCGCCCAGGCGGCCGGGGTGCTCGTCGGGCTGGCGGCGACGGCGCTGTGGTCCGGCGGGTGGTGGATCGACCCGGCGGTCGGGCTGGGCATCGCCGGCGTCGCGGCCTGGCAGGGCGTGCGCGCCTGGCGCGGCCACGCGTGCTGCTGCTAATCCAACCGATACCGAATCAGTCGGGAACTGTTGGCCACCACCGCGACCGACGACGCGTTGTGCAGGATGGCGGCCAGCACGGGGGACAGCGCGCCGCCGGCGCCGATGATCAGCCCGGCGGCGTTGACGGCGATCGACATGCCGTAGTTCTCCCGGATGACGTCCACCGCGCGGGCGCCCAGGTCCCGCACGTCGAGCAGCCGATGCAGGTCGTCGTTGGCCAGCGCCACGTCGGCGGTCTCCACGGCGACGTCGGTTCCGGCCAGCCCCATGGCGATCCCGATGTCGGCGGCCGCCAAGGCCGGGGCGTCGTTGATGCCGTCACCGACCATGCCGACCACGTGGCCGTCGTTCTGCAGCGAGCGCACCACCTCGAGCTTGTCCTCGGGCATCACCTCGGCGCGCCACTCGTCGATCCCCAGCTCCTCGGCGACCACCCGGGCGATGTCGGGATGGTCCCCGGTGAGCATCACGATCCTGCGAATTCCGCTGTCCCGCAAGCGCTTCAGCACCTCGACGGCCTCGGGCCGCACCTCGTCGCGCAGGCTGATCAGCCCCACCAGCTTGCCGTCGACGGCGAGCAGCAGCGGGGTCTCGGCCTGCCGGCGCAGCTTGTCCACCCACTCCGACGCCTTCTTCGACACCCGCACCTTCTCGGCGCGCAACAGCCCGGGGCTGCCCAGCAGCAGGGTGCGGCCGTCGGCCCAGGTGCGCATGCCCAGGCCCACCAGCACCTCGCACTCCTCGTGCGGCGGGATGGTGATGTGCCGCTCCTCGGTCGACCGGATCACCGCCTCGGCCAGCGGATGGCGGGAGTGGATCTCCGAGCTGGCCGCGTACGCCAGCACCCCCTCGGGCTCCCAATCCTTGTGCAGGGCAATGATGTTGGTGACCACCGGACGGCCGACGGTCAGCGTGCCGGTCTTGTCGAACACGATGGCGTCCACCCGGCCGGCCTGTTCGAGGTGGGATCCGCCCTTGATCAGGATGCCGCGGCGCGCGCCGTTGCCGATCGCGGCGCTGATCGCCGTCGGCGTGGACAGGCCCACCGCGCAGGGGCACGCGATCAGCAGCATCGTCATCGCGCGGCGCACGTCGCCGGTGACCGCCAGGGTCAGGGCCGAGACGACGAACGAGGTGGGAACGAAACGGCGGGAGAAGTTTTCGCCGACGGTCTGGATGGGCGCGCGGTCGTGTTGGGCCTCCTCCACCCGGGTGATGATGCGCCCGATCGCGGTCTGGTTGCCGACGGCTTGGGCGCGCACCACCAGCCGGCCGCGCACCACGACCGATCCGGCGTGCACGTGCGCGCCGACCATCACCGAAACGGGCAGGTTCTCGCCGGTGATCGCGGACTGGTTCACGATCGCGTCGCCGTCAACCACCTCGCCGTCGACCGGTATCGCGACGTGGTCGTGGATGATCACCTCGTCGCCGATCTGCACGCTGTCGATGGGGACCTGCACCTCCTGGCCGTCGGCCAGCCGGATCCACGCGGTGTCCTGGCTGCCGCGCAGCAGCTCCGAGATGGCCCGCCGGGTGCGGCGCAGGGTGAGGTCCTGCAGGTATTCGCCGATGTTGAGCAGCCACAGCACGGTCAGGGCCACCACGTTCTCCCGCAGCACCAGGCTCGCCACCGTCGCCGCCGACACCAGGGCGTCGGTGCCGGCGCGCCCCGAACGCAGCGAGCGCAGGGCGCCGCGCAGGAACGGGTAGCCGGTGAAGATCGTGACCCCGGTGGCCAGCACTCGGCCGTTCGGGCCGAGCAGCGGCGGCCGGGCGAACACGTAGCGCCGCACGCCGAGCAGGGCCAGCGCCGCGCCGCCGACGACCATCCGCAACACGTCGGTGTTGCGGATCTCCGACGAATGCGGCGCGCGCGCCGGGATCAGCTCCGCCGCGACGTGGGCGGCGGAGCCGATCGCGGCCAGCACCGCGGCGCGGTCGCAGCGAAGGGGCGAATACCAGACGACGACGGAACCGGTGCGCGGGTAGGCATGCACCACGCGCACGCCGTCCTGCGCGGCGACCCCCTCCTCGACGGCCACCGCGCGGCGCGAATCGCCCCGCAACCATTCGACGGAGACCCGCATGCGCCCGGCGGCGTCCGAAATGACCCGCAGCGCGGCGTCATTCGTGGCGATGTCGGGCACCACGGCCAGGTGGGCGGGCATGTCCGCGAAAGATCAGTGGTCGTGCTGGTGGACGTCCGCGACGGCCGGTGTGGGCGCCTCCTCGCCGATGCGTTCGCGGGCTTCGGCCATCACGTCGGCGAGCTTCAGCCGCGCCGACTCGGCGGCCTCCTCGGCCTTGCGGGTTCCACGCAGCCCCAGCTCCGCCGCCGACACCGCGGTCTCGTGCAGCGGCGCCTTGGCCAACCCCTTGCGCACCACCTCGTAGGCCGTCACGCCGACCAGGCCGGTGACCACCGTCGATGCCGCCTTCGCCAAGAGCGCGTACCCCGCCATTTGCCCGGACCTCCGTATCGTCGCCGCGTCAGCTGATGCTCGCTCGACGTTAACATTGAAATATAGCGATATCAATATGAATCGGCGGGCTACAGCGTCTTGGTGACCTTCTCCGTCTCGATCCGGCGCGCCAGCGCCGACGCGTCGGGATTGGCCACCTGTACCAGCGACCCGCCGGCGGCCAGTATCGCCAGCAGGCCGTCCACCAGGTCGTCGGGTTGCGACCACGCGGCGGTGGACAGAACACGGTCGGTGGCCGCCAATTCCCTTGCAGTGGAATAACTTTGGCACGCGGCCAGGACCTCGTCGACCGATCGCCCGTCGAGCGCGGGCCCGGGCCGGCCCTCGGGAACGATCTGGTCGCCGTGCACCCGCACGGCCGTGGCGTAGTCGGTGACGCCGATCGGCAGGTCGCCGGCGGGGCGCCCGAACGGATCCAGCGACAGCACCGCCACCTCGGCGGCGCCCAGCTCGTCCGCCTCGTCCAGCCGGTCGGCGGTGCACAGCGCGACGTCGGGCGGGCCGTGCGCGCCGAGGACCGCCTCGGCGCCGATCCACCACACCCCGAACAGCACGGCCGCGGTCTGCCAGTGCGCCGGCAGCAGGATCGCGACCCGGCTGCCCGGCCCGGCGCCCAGTTCGTCGCGCAACAGGTTGCCGGTCTTGGCGGCCCAGTTGGCCAGCGTCACCGCCGACAACTCGATGCGCTCGCCGGTCGCGTCGTCGTAGTAGGTGATACGCGGGCCCACCGGGTCGGCCCGCAGCATCGGGTCGAGGATCGCGGCGGAGAGCGTGCTCAGTTGATGCACTCGGGCTTGTCGGAGCCGGCCGTCAGGATCGGCGACGGCGCGGGGACGTTCGGGTCGGCCGCCACCGAACCGACGTTGGACACCCGGGCCGGCATCACCGAGCCGGTGCCGGAAAGCCCCGAGCCCGGCCCGCTGTAGTCGTTGCCCAGCACCACCCGCACCGAGCCCGGCGCCAGCGACGGATCCGCGACCACCGGCAACCCGCCCAGCTCCTTGGCCACCTCCTGGGCGCCCAGGTCGTCGGCCTTGGCGGCGCGCACCTGGCTGCCCTTGACGTGGCCGCCGTCGTTGTTGCCGACCGTGCCCGCGCCAAATCCCTTGGCGGTCAACACCTGTGAGACCGCCGACGCCAGCCCGTTGATGTCGGTGTCGTTGACCACGCTGGCGGTGGTCTTGGCCGGGGTGTAGGCGATCTCATCGGTCTTGCCCTGCTCCTGCTCGTGCAGCAGCCCGCTGACCCAGTCGGCGACCTGGTGCGGGTCCACCCGCACCACGCTTTGCATGCCGTCGTCGCTCCACCCGGCGCCGTCGAGCACCGGGATGGTGGCGAACGCGACGTTGCCGCCGGCCAGCTTCTGCATCTGCTGGACGAAGTCCATCACGTCCCAGCCCGACGAGATCACCACCGAGCGCTGCACGGCCGCCTCCAGCCGCTTGAGCGTGGTGGGGCTGGACAGCGTCTTGCCGGAGATGACGCGGTGGGCCAGCGAGGCCATCACCACCTGCTGACGCACCACCCGGTCCAGGTCGCCGCGCGGCAGCTCGTGGCGCTGCCGGACGAAGCTGAGCGCCTCCGGCCCGTCGAGCCGCTGCTGGCCGGCCGGGAAGTCGGCGCCCGAAAGCGGTTCGAACACCGGCTCTTTGAGGCAGACGTCAACGCCGCCCAGCGCGTCGGTGATCAGGGAGAAGCCGAGCAGGCCGATCTCGGCGTAGTGGTCGACGGTGACGCCGGTGAGGTCGGCGACGGTCTTGATCAGCGCCTCGCGCCCGGCCTCGGTGCCCTGTGCCGCGGCGTCCGCGGCCGAGTCGCCGGCCTTGACCAGGCTGGTGCGCTTGGCCTCGCGGGCCTGGCCGTAGACGCCGTTGATCTTCGTCTTGCCCAGGCCCGGCGCGGCGACGTAGGAGTCGCGGGGGATCGAGATGGCGGTCGCCGACTTCCCGTTGTTGGGGATGCGGATCAGGATGATCGTGTCGGTGTTGGTCGCCTCCTCGTCGCCGACCCGCAGCGAGGCCAGCTCGTCGGCGGACAGCGGGTTGCCGTGGGCGTCGGTGCGGCTGTCGAGGCCCACCAGCAGGATGTCGATCGCGCCGTCGTCGCCGCCCTTGCCCAGCGAGGGTGCGGACATGTGGAAGATGCCGTCCTCGAACGAGCGGACGTTGCTCCACGCCAGCCCGGTGCCGAGAACGACGACGAGCGTGAGCGCAGTGGCAATCACACGAACCACACGTTGCACAGGCATCCCACTAGATTACTTGCGGCACACGTGCTTCGTGGGTAGCGAAGCCCCGCGCGCCCCGGGCGTTCGCCCGCGCTTTCCCGGGCATGCCAGACTCAAACCATGTCGAGCAGGATTGTGATCGCCGGCGCCGGTGGGCAGCTGGGCGCCCATTTGCGCGCGCTGGCGGCCGATCAGGGGCGGGACGTGCTGGCGCTGACGTCGTCGGAGTGGGACATCACCGACCCGGCCGCCGCCGAGCGGATCATCGAGCGCGGCGACGTGGTGATCAACTGCGCGGCGTACACCGACGTCGACGGCGCCGAGAGCGACGAGGCCGGCGCCTACGCCGTCAACGCCGAGGGCCCCGAGCACATGGCCAAGGCTTGCGCCGGTGCCGACGCCCGGTTGATCCACGTCTCCACCGACTACGTGTTCAACGGCGACTTCGGCGGCGCGCAGCCGCGCCCCTACGAGCCCGACGACCCGACCGCCCCGCAGGGCGTGTACGCCCGCAGCAAGCTCGCCGGCGAGCGGGCCGTGCTGGCGGCGCTGCCCGAGGCGGTCGTGGTGCGCACCGCGTGGGTCTACACCGGCGGCACCGGCAAGGACTTCGTCGCCGTGATGCGCCGGCTGGCCGCTGGTGACGGCCCGGTGCGGGTGGTCGCCGACCAGATCGGGTCACCGACCTACGTGGGCGACCTGGCCGCCGCGCTGCTGCAGGTCATCGACGACGACGTGCCCGGGCCCATCCTGCACGCCGCCAACGAGGGCGCGGTGTCCCGCTTCGAGCAGGCGCGCGCGGTGTTCGCCGAATGCGGCGCCGACCCGGAGCGGGTGCAGCCGGTCAGCACCGCGGAGTTCCCCAGGCCGGCGCCGCGCCCGCCCTACACCGCGCTGTCCGGCCGGCAGTCCGCCGCGGCCGGGCTGCGACCGTTAAGACCCTGGCGCCCTGCGCTTGTCGCGGCGCTGGCGGCCGCTCGACCGTTACCCTCTACGCGTGACTGACGTTCTGCCGGTCGTGACGGTGACCTACTCACCGGGCCCACACCTCGAGCGCTTCCTGGCCTCGCTGTCGCTGGCCACCGAGCGGCCGGTGTGCGTGCTGATGGCCGACAACGGCTCCACCGACGGCACCCCGCAGGCCGCCGTCGAGCGGTACCCGAACGTGCGGCTGTTCCACACCGGGGCCAACCTCGGCTACGGCACCGCGGTGAACCGCGCGGTCGCGCAGCTCGCCGAGTCGGCGGACGTCGACGCCGACTGGGTGATCGTGGCCAACCCGGACGTGCAGTGGGGGCCGGGCAGCATCGACGCCCTGCTGGACGCCGCCGCCCGATGGCCGCGGGCCGGCGCGCTGGGCCCGCTGATCCGCGATCCGGACGGCTCGGTTTACCCGTCGGCGCGCCACCTGCCCAGCCTGGTCCGCGGCGGCATGCACGCGGTCGTGGGGCCGTTCTGGAAGCGCAACCCGTGGACGGCGGCCTACCGCCAGGAACGGCAGGAGCCCAGCGAGCGGGTGGTGGGCTGGCTGTCGGGCTCGTGCCTGCTGGTGCGCCGGTCGGCCTTCGGCCAGGTCGGCGGGTTCGACGAGCGCTACTTCATGTATATGGAGGACGTCGACCTGGGTGACCGGCTCGGCAGGGCCGGCTGGCTGAGCGTCTACGTGCCGTCGGCCGAGGTGCTGCACCACAAGGGCCACTCCACCGGGCACGACCCGGCCAGCCACCTGGCGGCACACCACCAGAGCACCTACCTGTTCCTGGCGGACCGGCATTCGGGCTGGTGGCGGGCGCCGCTGCGGTGGACGCTGCGGGCCTCGCTGGCGCTGCGCTCCCGCCTGATGGTGCGCGGCGCGCTGCGCGACCGGAGACGCAAACTGGCGGAAGGGCGGCGCTCACATGGCTAACCCCCAGGTCGATGCCGTGGTCCTGGTCGGCGGCAAGGGCACCCGGCTGCGGCCGCTGACGCTGTCCGCGCCCAAGCCCATGCTGCCCACGGCCGGTCTGCCGTTTCTGACCCACCTGCTGTCGAGGATCGCCGCGGCGGGCATCGAGCACGTCATCCTGAGCACCTCGTACCAGGCCGCGGTGTTCGAGGCCGAGTTCGGCGACGGGTCCAAGCTGGGCCTGCAGATCGAATACGTCACCGAGGAGCGGCCGCTGGGCACCGGGGGCGGGATCGCCAACGTCGCCGGGCACCTGCGGCACGACACCGTGATGGTGTTCAACGGCGACGTCCTCGCCGGGTCCGACCTCGGCCAGATGATCGAGTTCCACCGGGCCCAGCAGGCCGACGTCACGTTGCACCTGGTGCGGGTGGGCGACCCGCGGGCCTTCGGCTGCGTGACCACCGACGAGGACGGCCGGGTCACCGCCTTCCTGGAGAAGACGCAGGACCCGCCGACCGACCAGATCAACGCCGGCACCTACGTGTTCGCCCGCGACATCATCGACCGGATCCCTCGGGGCCGCGAGGTGTCGGTGGAACGCGAGGTGTTCCCGGCCCTGCTCTCCGATCCGGACGTCAAGGTGTGCGGCTACGTCGACGCCAGCTACTGGCGCGACATGGGCACGCCGGAGGACTTCGTCCGGGGCTCGGCCGACCTGGTCCGGGGGATCGTGTCGTCGCCGGCTCTGCACGGCCACCGCGGCGAGCAGCTGGTGCACGACGGCGCCGCGGTGTCACCGGGCGCGGTGCTGGTGGGCGGCACCGTCGTCGGGCGGGGCGCCGAGATCGGCCCCGGCGTCCGGCTGGACGGCGCGGTGATCTTCGACGGCGTCAAGGTCGAGGCCGGCAGCGTGATCGAGCGCTCGATCATCGGATTCGGCGCGCGCATCGGGCCGCGGGCGCTGATCCGCGACGGCGTGATCGGCGACGGCGCCGACATCGGGGCGCGCTGCGAGCTGCTGCGCGGCGCGCGGGTGTGGCCCGGCGTCTCGATTCCCGACGGCGGGATCCGCTACTCGTCCGACGTCTAGGCGGCATCCTCTCGAACGTCACGCTGGCGTAGCGCTCGACGCCGACGGCCGCGCTAGCGTGACGCTCGGCCCGTCGCGCGGGCGACGAGGTACGCCAGCGCGTGGTCGCTGCCGTCCGGCAGCGCGTCGGCGGGCCACCACCGCAAATCGTCGGACTCGTCGCTGATCGCGATCCGCGCGCCGGGCGGCGCGTGGGCCACGAACTGCAGGTCCAGGTGCCGGGTGGGTACGCCCAGTGAACAGGTGACCGGGTGCACGTGGATGGCGGCCAGCTCGGGCTCGATGCGCAGACCGCTGACGCCGGACTCCTCGGTGGCCTCCCGCAGCGCGGCGGCGACGATGTCGCCGTCGTCTTCGTCGCAGTGGCCGCCCAGCTGCACCCAGCGGCCCACCCGCGGATGCAAGGTGAGCAGCACCCGGTCGCCGGTGTGGTCGACCACCAGCGCCGAGGCGGTGACGTGGCCCGGCACGCACTCGCGCCGGCAGGCGTCCGGTCGGGCGAGCACGAAGGCCAGCACCGCGTGCCGCAACGAATCCTGGGCCGCGTCGGGCGCCCGCCAATCGGTCAGCAACGCGATCACCGACTCCCGCACGCTCACCGGGAACCCCGCCGTTTCCGGCGATCCCGCAGCGACGCCCAGGCCGCGCGGCAGTCCGCCACCGCCTCGGGCCGCAGCCCCAGCCCGTCGATCAGCACGTGGCGGTCGACGAGGTCGAGCGCCTTCTCGATCTCGTTGGCCTTCAACAACACATCGACGTCGCCGGCGAGGCCCGGGCCGGCGAGCGCCGGTGGGGGAATGGGCAGCTGCTCGGCTTCGCGGGGTTCGAGCTCCAGGATGCCCCCGCCGTAGCTGCGGCCGATGATCTCGGCGAAGGCGAACGTCACGCTGTTGTGGAAGACGGCGGCCAGCGCGGTCGCGTCTTCGAAATCGGAGCCCGCGCTCAGGCGCAGCCGGTGCACGGTGTCGGTGCTCGTCGCGGCGGCGGCGTTGACGGTCAGGCGCGGCGCCAGGTGAATCTGGCGCAGCAGGAACAGATCCGGGACCCACGGCGACGGCGTGGTCCACCACGGCTTGCGGATCGAGCATTTGTAGCCCCGGTGCACGCCGGCGGACTCACCGGCCCGGATGTGTGCGATCAGCGCGGGGTCGTCCGGCTCGCGCGGCGCGTCGAGCAGCCAGGTCCGTCGCCCGGCCGCGACATCGCCTGCCCGGCAATCGGTGTCGTAGACCAGTCCGGACAGCTGCGCGCTGCGCGACACGAGCGGGACGCAGTGGGGGAGCAGCCCGAGTTCGCGGGCCTGCGCGTCGGTGAAGGTGAAGAAGCTGTTGCGGCCCGTCACGATGCCCACGTCCACCGCGGCGACCGACCCGAGCCGGGTCAGGGCCGGCGATCGCTTGAGCGTGCGCAGCAGCCGGATCGCGGCCGGGTCCAGGAAGTACTTGGTCCACTTCTCGTTTTCGTGCAACAACGCGGGAGCCGCCTCGACGTCGAAGTCCGCGTCCGCGAGCGCGTCGGCGCCGGCGAGGTGGACCGTGCGGATGCGCGCCGGCCCGGCGCCGGCGACCCCGCAGAACAGCACGACCTCCTGCAGGATGCCGTCGAAGACCAGGCGCTCGAACGTGACCAGCGTGATGTCGGCGAAGCGGCCCAGCAGGAACTCGCGCAGCTGCGCGGCGTAAGAGACCTGGAGCAACTCGGCGGGCAGCACCAGCCCCACCCGGCCGCCCTCGCGCACCAGGATCGAGCTCGCCACCACGAAGGGCACCCACGCGTTGGTCAGCCGGGTCGGCCGCAAACCCGCGCGCCTCATCAGTTCCAGCGCGGGGTCGCGCTGCTCGGGCGCCCAGTTGCCGAACCGGATGTAGGGCGGATTCCCCGCGACCCCGTCCCAGCCGCCGGGCTCGGCCGCGGGGAGCCAGGCGAACAGGTTCGCGGCGTCGACGGGGGCGAATCGGCGCGCCTTGGCCGCCTCTGCGGGCACCAGCTCGACGCCGCGCGCCCCGCCGCCGAGGGCGGCCAGCTCGCGCAGGATCGCGCCGTCGCCGCAGGACGGTTCCACGATGCGCGGGCCGGCTTCGCCGACCCAGCGGGCCAGGAACCGGGCCACCGGCGCGGGCGTGTAGTAGCCGCCGCGGACCTTGTCGGCGGACGCCGCCGGCTTGCCCGCGAATCTCATGGGCCGATTATCGCCGACGGACGTCGCTCACTTGCGGATCAGCAAATCCCCGGGGTCCACCGCGTCGCGCGGCCCGGCGGTTTCCTCCGGGTAGCCGATCGCGATGGCGCCCAACGGCTCCCAGTCGGCGGGCAATTCGAGCTCGGCGCGCACCAGGTCGGCGGCGAAGATCGTCGAGCCGATCCAGCAGCTGCCCACCCCCCGCACGGCCAGCGCGACCAGCAGCGCCTGCACGGCCGCCCCGACCGCGACGGTGAACATGGTGTGCTCGGCCTCGGTGCGGGCGGCGTCGGGATAGGAGTGCGCGCCGTCGGGGACCAGCATCGGGATGACGACCTCGGGTGCGTCGTAGAGGATCTGGCCGCGCGCCACCCGGCGCTCCACCGAGTCGGCGGGCCGGCCGTCACCGGAAAGGTCGGCGCGCCACTTGTCTTTCATGCGGTCCAGCAACCGGATCCGGGCGTCGCGGGCCCGCAGCCAGACGAACCGGACCGGGCGGGTGTGGTGCGGGGCCGGGGCGGTGAGGGCCTCGGCGACGGCGGCTTCGATCAGCTCGGGCGCCACCGGCTCGGCGCTGAACCGGCGCACCGATCGGCGCAACAGCTGGGCCTGCCGCCGGCCCAGGTCGATGGCCTCGGCGGTGCCCAGCCAGAACAGGTCCTCCTCGCCGGGCCGTAGCAGCTGCCGCGCGGTCGAGCCGTCGTCGCTCACCGTGAGGCCGCGCACCACGGCCACCGGCATGGCGGTCAATTTCCCCTTCACCAGATCGGCCGCCGCCGCCACCTCGTCGGCGACCGCGATCTCGGTGACCACCAGCTCGTTGCCGTGCCGGTCGACGGACCCCGAATAGCCGTGCAGCACAGCCAGACCGGACGATCCCACCGCCGCGTCGATCTGGCCGTTGCGCCAGGCGCGGCCCATGGTGTCGGTGATGACGACGGCGACGTCGACGCCGAGCAGCCGGGCCAGCCCGGCGCGCAGGGCCGCGGCGCTGCCGTCCGGGTCGAGCGGCAGCAGCGCCAGTTCGTCGCGGCCCACGTTGGATCCGTCCACGCCCGCGGCGGCCTGGATCAGGCCGATGCGGTTCTCGGTGATCAGGGTGCGCCCCTTGCGCGCCAACACCCGCACCGCCTCGTCGTCGACCAGTTTGCGGCGGAGTTGGTCGCGCTCCTCGGCGTCCTGCGGCGCCGGCACCAGCCGGCCCTCGCACTTGGACACCACCTTGCTCGTCACCACCACGACGTCGCCGTCGCGCAGCCAGGGGGCGGCCGCGGCCAACGCCGCGCTCAGGTCGTCGCCGGGCCGGAATTCGGGCAGCCCCGCGACGGGCAGGATTTCGATCGCCGCGGCCGTGCCGTGTTCGGTCACGCCGTCACGCCCGCAAGCTCGAGCCCCGCGGCGACCATCTCGGCCGTCGCCTTGGGATCGGTCATCAACAGCGGAACGGCGGTCACCGCCACGCCGTCGATGTCGGCGTGATCGCCTTCGTGCACCAGCCAGCAATCGAGGATTCCGGTGCCGCGGCGCGCGCCGTAGTGCCGGCCGACCGCCTCCGCGGTGGATGGGACCCCGATGACCGACAGGCACGCATCGGCCATGCCGCGCAATGGCTTTCCACCGATGATCGGCGAGTAGCCGACGACCGGGGCGCGCGCCGAGCGCAGCGCGGAGCGGATGCCGGGGACGGCCAGGATGGCGCCGACGCTCACCACCGGATTGGACGGCGCCAGCAGGATGACGTCGGCGTCGGCGATGGCCGCCACCGCTTCACTTGTGGCGGAGGCCTTTTCGGCGCCGATGAAGGCGAAGCTGTGGGTGGGCACGTCGGCGCGGTAGCGCACCCACCACTCCTGGAAGTGGATGGCCCGCCGGTTGCCGTCGTCGGGATCGGTGATCACCACGTGGGTCTCGCAGCGGTCGTCGCTGGCCGGCAGCAGACGGGCGCCGGGTTGCCAGCGGTCGCACAGCGCCGTGGTGATCTGTGACAGCGGGTAGCCGGCGTTGAGCATCTGGGTGCGCACCAGGTGGGTGGCGATATCCCGGTCGCCGAGACCGAACCAGTCCGGTTGCACGCCGTAGCGCGCCAATTCCTCTTTGGCGTGCCAGGTTTCGTCGCGGTGACCCCACCCACGCTCCGGGTCTACGCCTCCACCTAAGGTGTACATGCAGGTGTCCAAATCCGGGCAGACCCGCAGTCCATGAATCCAGGCGTCGTCGCCGATGTTGACGATGGCGTTGAGTTCGTGGTTGCTGGTTCCCGCATCCGGGTGCCGTTGCGTTTCGAACTGACCGAGCCCGAGCAGCTGTTGAACCCCCAGCAGGAAGCGGGCGCCGCCAACCCCACCGACCAGAACGGTGACCTTCACTTGGACGACAGTACTGCCCGGCGACCGTGCGGTGTCGGGGCCGTTACGCGGCCCTTAAGCATAGTTGCGGGCGGTGTGATCGACACGCCGAATGCGCAAAACAACGGAAACGCCGTAATTCGGTCACGAGATGGTATGGAAATGCGCCGTAATGCTTGACCCGGCAGGTCAACCCGTGTCTAATCACAACAGTGTCATTTCCCGGTTGGCCGGCCGGTTCCGGTGTCGCAGACCGAGATTCGATCACTTGTTCGAATTGTCTGTACACATCAGAAAAGTGGGAACCACTCACTCTCTCAATCAAACTGAGGAGGCGGACGACCGTATGTCTTACGAACATCTTCGAGGAGTCATGGCGAGCACGCCGCACACCCCCATCGCTTCGGCGCCGGCCCTGCCCGCGCGGCCGCACCTGACCGTGGTTCCTGATGCGCCAGTCGCATTCGAGCCCGAGCCGATGCCGATGCCCGTTGCGGACCAGTGGCAGGACCGGGCGCTGTGCGCCCAAACGGATCCCGAGGCCTTCTTCCCGGAGAAGGGCGGATCCACCCGCGAGGCCAAGAAGATCTGCCTGGGGTGCGAGGTGCGTCATGAGTGCCTGGAGTACGCCCTGGAGCACGACGAGCGCTTCGGCATTTGGGGCGGTCTCTCCGAGCGCGAGCGCCGGCGCCTCAAGCGCGGCATCATCTAGCGCGCCCGCGCCGCCGGAGTTTATTCGTCGTCGATCGTCGGGTCGATGACCGACGGTTCGACATCGAGGTAGATGGCCACCTGGGCCACCAAGATTTCGTGCAGTAAATCACCGAGCTCGACGGTGTCCTTGGCCCGTCGTTCAATCGGCTTGCGGAACAAGACAATTCGTGCCCGCGTGGCGTTGCCGCGGACGTCGACGCCGGCCGGGATCAATCGCGCCAGCGGGATCGGCCCGTCGGCGATCACCTCCGGCGGCCACTGCACGCTGTCGGGATCCTTGGCCGCGATGCGGGGAATCTCGTCGACCGCCACGTCCAACTCGGCCAGCCGGGCCTGCCAATGTCGTTCGATCGGTTCGTAGGCCTCGAGCACCGCCATGTCGAACCGCTCGGCCCGGCTGCGCCAGCCCGGCACCGTCGGCGGCAGCAGCGGACCGCGCACATCGCGGCCCCGCCGCGACGACCGGTGGGAGGCGAACCGGCCCGGAGACCGGCCCCTGTGCGGGGAGCTGCGCGAATCGCCCACGGGCCGATGGTAACGGTTGCACATCGGGCGCCGAGGCGTTGCGCGTGTCCGGCGCTTCCCGGACGTTTGCGCACGATAGCCTTTCGGCGTGAACGTTCCCCGTCGCTGTTGTCGGCCCGGGTGTCCGCACTACGCCGTGGCGACCTTGACGTTCGTCTACTCGGACTCGACGGCGGTGGTCGGCCCACTCGCGACCGCGCGGGAACCGCATTCGTGGGACCTGTGCGTCGGCCACGCCGGCCGGATCACCGCGCCCCGCGGATGGGATCTCGTGCGCCACGCCGGCCCGCTCTTCACCGAGCCGACCCATCCCGATGAGGACGACCTGGTCGCCCTCGCCGACGCGGTGCGCGAGGGCGCTCCCGGCGAGCGCGGCGCGGCCTACGGCGGCACCGGCGCGCCTCGCAACGGATTTGACGGCTTCGGCGATCCGCTCGTCCATCACGGCGGGTCGCAGGCCACCGCGCCCAGCAGCAGTGTGCTGGCGCCGCCCGAGCATCGTTCCGGCCGGCGCCGCGGGCATCTGCGGGTGTTGCCCGACCCCAGTGACTAGCCGTTCCGGCGTCGCGGGCAATCCCCGCGCACCACTGCGGTCCCGTGTTTCCTCCGGGCCGATAGGCTGACGGCCAAGAGGCGAAGGAACGAAGCAATTCCAAGGCGTCAGGAGGCCCCCGCATGTCTCGGCTCGCCGCGACTGTGCATCGTGTCGTCAAGGCGTACGACGTGCGAGGGCTGGTCGGCGAGGAGATCGACGAGCCTCTGGTCACCGCGTTGGGGGCGGCCTTCGCCAAGCTGATGCGCGGCGAGGGTGCTGGGCGGGTGGTGATCGGCCACGACATGCGGGACAGTTCGCCGGCGCTGGCCGAGGCCTTCGCGGCCGGGGTCCTGGGCCAGGGCCTGGACGTGGTGCGGATCGGCCTGGCCTCCACGGATCAGCTCTACTTCGCCTCGGGGTCGCTGGACTGCCCGGGCGCGATGTTCACCGCGAGCCACAACCCGGCGGCCTACAACGGCATCAAGCTGTGCCGCGCCGCCGCCAAGCCGGTCGGCGCCGAGAGCGGCCTGCGCGCGATCAGCGAGGACGTCATCGCCGGGGTCGAGCCCTACGACGGACAACCCGGAACCGTCACCGACCGCGACGTGCTCGACGACTACGGCGCGTTCCTGCGCTCGCTGGTGAACACCTCGGGGCTGCGGCCCCTGCGGGTCGCCGTGGACGCCGGCAACGGCATGGCCGGTCTCACCGCGCCCGCCGTGCTCGGCGCGATCGACTCGATCACCCTGCTGCCGTTGTACTTCGAGCTCGACGGCTCGTTTCCCAATCACGAGGCCAACCCGCTGGATCCGGCCAACCTGGTGGACCTGCAGGCCTACGTCCGCGAGACCGGCGCCGACATCGGGCTGGCCTTCGACGGCGACGCCGACCGCTGCTTCGTCGTCGACGAACTCGGCCGCCCGGTGTCGCCGTCGACGGTCACCAGCCTGGTGGCCGCGCGGGAACTGGGCCGGGAGATCGGCGCCACCATCATCCACAACGTCATCACCTCGCGGGCGGTGCCGGAGTTGGTGACCGAGCGCGGGGGCACGCCGCTGCGCTCCCGCGTCGGGCACTCCTATATCAAGGCGATGATGGCCGACACCGGCGCCATCTTCGGCGGGGAACACTCGGCGCACTATTACTTCCGTGACTTCTGGGGCGCGGACTCCGGGATGCTGGCGGCGCTGTACGTGCTGGCCGCCCTCGGCGAGCAGGACCGGCCGTTGTCGGAGTTGACCGCCGACTATCAGCGCTACGAATCGTCCGGCGAGATCAACTTCACGGTGTCCGACGCCGCGCTGTGCACCGAGGCGGTGCTCAAGTGCTTCGGCAGCCGCATCCACTCCATCGACCACGTGGACGGGGTGACCGTAGACCTCGGCGACGGCAGCTGGTTCAACCTGCGCAGCTCCAACACCGAGCCGCTGCTGCGGCTCAACGTGGAGGCGCGCAGCACCGAGGACGTCGACGCGGTGGTCGCCGAGGTCAGCGCCGAGATCCGCGGCCAGTCCGCCCCCGCGGAGGCCGCGACGTGAACGCCGTGCGGGCGATCGATCTCGAGGACACCGAGGGCCTGCTCGCCGCCGACCGGGACGGCCTGCTGCGCTCGGCCTCGTCGGCCGGGGCGCAGGTGCGCGCCGTCGCCGCCGCCGTCGACGAGGGCGCGCTGGACCCGCTGCGGTCCGACGACCGGCCGCGCAGCCTGATCTGGGTCGCCGGCCGCGGGGCCGCCGAGGCCGCCGGCGCGATGGTGGCCGCGACGGTGGCCGGTGCCGCCTCCGAGCCGATCGCGCTGACCGCCGAGGTGCCGCCGTGGATCGGCCCGCTCGACGTGCTGGTGGTCGCGGGCGACGACCCCGGCGATCCCGCGCTGGTCAGCGCGGCCGCCACCGGGGCGCGCCGCGGGGCGCGCGTCGTCGTCGCCGCGCCGTACGAGGGCCCGCTGCGGGATTCCACGGCGGGGCGGGCGGCGGTGCTGGCCCCGCGGCTCCCGATCCCCGACGAGTTCGGATTGTGCCGCTACCTGGCCGCCGGCCTGGCCGTCGTGCAGGCGGTGGACCAGCGACCCAGCATCGACCTGCGGGCGCTGGCCGACGAGCTGGACGCCGAGGCGCTGCGCAACAGCGCGGCCCGCGAGCTGTTCACCAACCCGGCCAAGACCATCGCCGCGCGCCTGGCCGGCCGGCAGGTCGCGTTGACCGGCGACTGCGCCGCCACGCTGGCGCTGGCCCGGCACGGCAGCTCGGTGCTGCTGCGGGTGGCCCATCAGGTGGTCGCCGCCAGCGGGCTGGCGGACGCCGTCGTCGCGCTGCGCGCCGGGGGGCCCGGCGGCCTGCCGGATCCCGCCGACGCGATCTTCCACGACGAACAGATCGACGGGCCGCTGCCCCAGCGGCTGCTGGTGCTGGCGCTCACCCTGTCCGCCGAACAGACGGTGGTGGCCGCCCGGACGGCCGGGCTCGACGACGTGTACCTGCTGGCCGCCGAGGACGTGCCCGACGGACCCGGCGGCTCGGCCGGCTCGACGGTTGCGCCGAAGTTGGGCGGTGCCATCAGCGCCGAGCAGCAACTGGCAGTATTAGCCGTTCGACTGGAGATGGCCGCGGTTTACGCGCGCCTGGCGCGGGGATAGATAGAACAGTGGAACTGCTTCGCGGGGCGTTGCGTACGTACGCCTGGGGATCGCGTACCGCCATAGCCGAATTCACCGGGCGTTCGGTACCGGCCGCCCATCCCGAGGCCGAGCTCTGGTTCGGCGCCCACCCCGGCGACCCGGCCTGGCTGGAAACGGACGCGGGCGAGATATCTTTGCTCGACGCCCTGGTCGCCGACCCGGAGGGCCAGCTCGGTCCCGGCGCGCGGGCCCGGTTCGGTGACGTGCTGCCGTTCCTGGTCAAGGTGCTGGCGGCCGACGAGCCGCTGTCGCTGCAGGCCCACCCGAGCGCGGCGCAGGCCGCCGAGGGCTACCTGCGGGAGGAGCGGCTGGGCATCCCGCTGGCCTCCCCGGTGCGCAACTACCGCGACACGTCGCACAAACCCGAACTGCTGGTGGCGCTGCAGCCGTTCGAGGCGCTCGCCGGATTCCGCCAGGCCTCGCGCACCATCGCGCTGCTGCGGGCGCTGGCCGTCTCCGACCTCGACCCGTTCATCGACCTGCTCAACGACCAATCCGACGCCGACGGCCTGCGCGCGCTGTTCACCACCTGGATCACCGCGCCGCAGCCCGACATCGACGTGCTGGTGCCCGCCGTGCTGGACGGCGCCATCCAGTACATCAGCTCCGGGGCAACGGAATTCGCCGGCGAGGTGAAGACGGTGCTGGAGCTGGGGGAGCGCTACCCCGGCGACGCCGGCGTGCTGGCGGCGCTGCTGCTGAACCGCATCACGCTGGCCCCGGGCGAGGCGATCTTCGTGTCGGCGGGCAGCCTGCACACCTACCTGCGTGGCTTCGCGCTGGAGGTGATGGCCAACTCGGACAACGTGTTACGCGGCGGCCTGACCCCCAAGCACGTCGACGTCCCCGAGTTGTTGCGGGTGCTGAACTTCACGCCCACCACCGAGGAACAGGTGCGGGCCCCGATGCGCCGCGAGGGTTTCGGCCTGATCTACGAGACCCCGGCCGACGAGTTCGCCGTCGCGCTGCTGGAGCTCGACGGTGAGTATCTGGGTCACGAGGTCGACGCGTCGTGCAGCCACGAGGGCCCGCAGATCCTGCTGTGCACCGAGGGCTGCACGACCGTGCACGGCAAGTCGGGATCGCTGACGCTGCAGCGGGGGATGGCCGCGTGGGTGGCTGCCGACGACGCCCCGATCCGGCTGGTCGCGCGCGAGCCCACGAAGTTGTTCAGGGCGACCGTAGGGCTGTAGGAGTGCGCCCGCGGTCGCCACGGGCGGCCTGACGGCGCTCGCCCAGCCACAGCCGCATGTTGTGCGCGATGGTCCGGCCGACGATGCGCGGCGGCGGAACCATGTAGAGGCTGTCCAGCAGCGAGAACCGCCGCAAAAACCATTCCGCCAGAACGGGATCGGTCTCCGCGGCCCCCAGGAACTGGTCGAACAGCGCGCCGGACGGCCGCCACCACCACGGGGCGGGCTGCTTCGGCTCGGCGTGGTGGAAGGTGACGTCGCCGATGGCGTTCATCGTCCAGACGGGGAACGTGCTCTTGGCCGTCGCCCGGCTCAGCGCGGCGGCCACCTCGTCGTCGGGCAGCTGCAGCGCGCGGCGCAGATGCCCCGCCTGCAGCGAGGTCATCGTCATGCCCTGCCCGAAGGTGGGGTTGAAGCTGGCCACGGCGTCTCCGAACGGAAGGATGCCGGCGGGTAGGCGGTCCAGCTTGTCGTAGCGCCGCCACTTGCTGGCCGGGAAGGCGTGGAATGCCGGCTCGCCGATGGGGTCGGCCTGCTTGAGCGCCGCGTTCACGTGCGCCGGCACCAGCTCCTCGGCCAGCTCCAGCATCTCGGGAAAGGTTTGCGGCGGTTTGACATTCGCCACCCCGAAGGTGGTCAGCACCCAGGTGCCGTCCTCGTAGCACAGCATGCCCAGCCCCAGCGACTTGTCGTGCGAGGCGCCGGCGACCACCACCTTCTCCGCGATCAGCCCGTCGGGGATGCGGAACTGCTGGGTGGCGTAGTAGATGCCGATGTCGAGGACTTCCTCCGTCGGGCGCTCGTACCCCCACTGGGTCAACCACACCGGCAGCCGCGTGCCCCGGCCGGCCGCGTCGACGACGAGGTCCGCGGCAACGAATTCCGGCTCCCCGCCGTCGCCCGCCGGATCCAGCAGCACCCCGGTCACCCGCTGACGCACCGGGTCGAACCGCGGTTCGGCCACCGAGCGCCGCGCGATGGTGACGTTGGCGGTGTCCTGGACCCGTTTGCGCAACTGCCACTCCAGGTGCGGGCGGCTGGGCACGTACGCGGTGAATTCGTCGCGCAGGGTGTGCCCGGTCCCGAGCACGTGCCCGGCGGCGCCGAGGTGGATGCAATCCGGCCGGTTCTCCAGCATGGGCACGCCGGCGGCGACCATGTCTTCCAGCAGGCCGGGGAACAGGCTCTCGAACTCCATTGCGCCACGGGCCATCAGCATGTGCAGGTGCCGGTCCTGGGGGACCGTCGCGCGGTTCGACGGCGTGCTCGGCAGCTCGTCGCGTTCGTAGACGGTGACGCGGGCATAGGAGTCCGAGAGCACCCGCGCGGCGCACAGGCCGGCGATGCTCGCTCCGATGACCACCGCGTGGTCCCTGGTGTTTGCTTTGGTGTCCGGCATCTCGGCAGAGTACCCAGTACTGTGACGGACCAATGGGTCCCACTCGTTGGGAAAGGGCGGCGGATGGCCAATCGATGGCGCATGAAGTCGGTCGAACAATCGATCGCTGACACCGACGAGCCAGACACCCGGCTACGCAAGGAGCTGACCTGGCTGGACCTGGTCGTCTTCGGGGTGGCCGTGGTGATCGGCGCCGGAATCTTCACGGTGACCGCGTCCACCACCGGCGACATCACCGGCCCGGCGATCTGGATCTCGTTCGTGATCGCGGCCGTCACCTGCGCGCTCGCGGCGCTGTGCTACGCCGAGTTCGCCTCGACCCTGCCGGTCGCCGGCAGCGCCTACACCTTCTCTTATGCCACCTTCGGCGAGTTCCTGGCCTGGATCATCGGCTGGAACCTGCTGTTGGAACTGGCCATCGGCGCGGCGGTGGTGGCCAAGGGGTGGTCGAGCTACCTGGGCAACGTGTTCGGGTTCGCCGGCGGCACCAGCCAGTTCGGGTCGGTCAGCCTGGACTGGGGCGCCCTGCTGATCGTCGCCGGGGTGGCGACCCTGATCGCGCTGGGCACCAAGCTGTCGTCCAGGTTCTCCGCGGTGATCACCGGCATCAAGGTGTCGGTGGTGCTGCTGGTGGTCGTCGTCGGAGCCTTCTATATCAAGGCCTCCAACTATTCGCCGTTCATTCCCAAGCCCGAGGCCGGGCACGAGGCCTCCGGCGTCAACCAGTCGGTGCTGTCGCTGCTGACCGGGGCGCACAGCAGCCACTATGGCTGGTACGGCGTGCTGGCCGGCGCCTCGATCGTGTTCTTCGCGTTCATCGGGTTCGACATCGTCGCCACCATGGCCGAGGAGACCAAGCGGCCCCAGCGCGACGTCCCGCGGGGCATCCTGGCGTCGCTGGCGATCGTGACCGTGCTCTACGTGGCGGTGTCGGTGGTGCTGTCCGGGATGGTGTCCTACACCCAGCTCAAGACCGCGCCCGGCCACAAGCCGGCGAACCTGGCCACGGCGTTCACGGCCAACGGCATCAACTGGGCCAGCAAGATCATCGCCATCGGGGCGCTCGCCGGACTGACCACCGTGGTCATGGTTCTGATGCTCGGCCAGTGCCGCGTCCTGTTCGCGATGGCGCGCGACGGCCTCCTGCCGCGGCAGCTGGCCAAGACCGGTTCGCGCGGCACCCCGGTGCGCATCACCGTGCTCGTCGCGATCGTCGTGGCCGCGACGGCCTCGGTGTTTCCGATCGCCAAGCTCGAGGAGATGGTGAACGTGGGCACGCTGTTCGCGTTCGTCCTGGTCTCGGCCGGCGTCGTCGTGCTGCGACGCACCCGCCCCGACCTGGAGCGCGGCTTCCGGGCGCCATGGGTGCCGGCTCTGCCGATCGCGTCGATCTGCGCCTGCGTGTGGCTGATGCTCAACCTCACCGCGCTGACCTGGGTGCGGTTCGGCGTCTGGCTCGTGGTGGGCACCGCGATCTACGTCGGCTACGGCTACCGGCACTCCGTGCAGGGCACGCGCGACGCCGGGCATCCCGACAAGGAACCCGACCCCGACGCGACTTCCACCGCGGCATAGGCCGGCGGGCGCCGGCGGGCGCAAATCCAGCTCGTCCGGTGTGCGCGCCGGGCCTTGCGCGTGCGCTTGCGGCATTCGCGGTGCGTCCCGGGCGAGAAACGGGCCCGGTCCGCGACCTCACTGCACATTCGACGCCGTGGCCGCACGCTCAAACTGGTTTACAAAATAGCACTCTGTGTCTAGACACGAGACGGAAGAGTCGATATTGTCAACCTCAATGCGTGGTGTGACTCACAAGGAGGTTTGGCATATGACCACAGTCGAACGGCGGGTAAACCCGGAAGCGGCCGAGCCGCCCGTCTGGCGGGACAAGAAGCGGCGCCTCTGGCTGATGGGACTGATCGCCCCGACGGCGCTGTTCGTGATGCTGCCGGTCGTCTGGGGGCTCAACCAGCTCGGCTGGCACGCCGCCGCGCAGGCGCCGCTGTGGATCGGGCCGATCCTGGTCTACGTCCTGCTGCCGATCCTGGACCTGCGCTTCGGGCCCGATGGGCAGAACCCGCCCGACGAGGTGATGGAGCAGCTGGAGAACGACAAGTACTACCGCTACTGCACCTACATCTTCATCCCCTTCCAGTACCTCAGCGTGGTCTTCGGCGCGTACCTGTTCACCGCCTCGAACCTGAGCTGGCTGGGCTTCCCGGCTGGCTCTGACGGCCCGCTGGGCTGGGCGGGCAAGCTGGGCGTGGCGCTGTCGGTGGGCGTCCTCGGCGGTGTCGGCATCAACACCGCCCACGAAATGGGCCACAAGAAGGACGCGCTGGAGCGGTGGCTGTCCAAGATCACCCTGGCGCAGACCTGCTACGGCCACTTCTACATCGAGCACAACCGCGGCCACCACGTGCGGGTGTCGACGCCGGAAGACCCCGCGTCGGCCCGCTTCGGGGAGACCTTCTGGGAGTTCTTGCCGCGCAGCGTGTTCGGCAGCCTGCGCTCGTCGCTGCGGCTCGAGGCCCAGCGCCTGCGCCGCCAGGACAAGAACCCGTGGAACCCGGCGACGTATCTGTCCAACGACGTCCTCAACGCGTGGCTGATGTCAATCGTGTTGTGGGGCGCGCTGATCGCGGTCTTCGGCCCGGCGCTCATCCCGTTCGTGATCATCCAGGCCGTCTTCGGCTTCAGCCTGCTCGAGGCCGTCAACTATCTGGAGCACTACGGGCTGTTGCGGCAGAAGAACGCCAACGGTCGCTACGAGCGTTGCGCGCCGGTGCACAGCTGGAACTCCGACCACGTCGTCACCAACCTGTTCCTGTACCACCTGCAGCGGCACAGCGACCACCACGCCAACCCCACTCGCCGCTACCAGACGCTGCGCAGCATGGAAGGCGCGCCCAACCTGCCCAGCGGCTACGCGTCGATGATCTCCCTGACCTACGTGCCGCCGCTGTGGCGCAGGGTGATGGACCACCGGGTGCTCGAGCACTACGACGGCGACATCACCAAGGTCAACATCCACCCGCGGGTGCGCGAGCGGGTGCTGGCGCGCTACGGGGCGTCGGCATGACCGCCTACCGCTGCCCGGGCTGCGACTACACCTACGACGAGGCGAAAGGCGATCCGCGGGAAGGCTTTCCCGCGGGCACGCCCTTCGGCGACATCCCCGACGACTGGTCTTGCCCGGATTGCGCGGTGCGCGAAAAGATCGATTTCCAAGAAATAGGAGCCATCCGATGACCGATTACAAGCTCTTCATCTGCGTGCAGTGCGGGTTCGAGTACGACGAGGCCAAGGGCTGGCCCGAGGACGGCATCGCGCCCGGAACCCGTTGGGATGACATCCCCGACGACTGGAGCTGCCCGGACTGCGGCGCCGCGAAATCCGACTTCGAAATGGTGGAGATAGCCCGGTCGTGATCGGCACCGGCGCCGCGGTGAAAGCGGCTATTGTCGCGCCTGTGAAGCGGATGCCCTACCCCGAGGCGTCGCGCGTCCTGCTGCGCGACTCGGTGCTGGACGCGATGCGCGAGCTGCTCGGCAGCCGCGACTGGTCCGCCATCACGCTGTCGGACGTGGCCCGCGCCGCGGGCATCAGCCGGCAGACCATCTACAACGAATTCGGCTCGCGGCAAGGCCTGGCGCAGGGATACGCCCTGCGCCTGGCCGACCGGCTGGTCGACGCGGTCGGAGGCGCGATCGACGCCAACGTGGGCAACATCTACGAAGCGTTTCTGCAGGGTTTTCGCGCCTTCTTCGCGGAGTCGGCGGCCGACCCGCTGGTGATCTCCCTGCTGACCGGCGTCGCCAAGCCGGACCTGCTGCAGATCATCACCACCGACAGCGGTCCGATCATCACCCGGGCGTCGGAGCGGCTGAGCACCGCCTTCACCCAGAGCTGGGTGGCCACCAGCGACGAGGACGCCGGCGTCCTGGCGCGGGCGATCGTGCGGCTGGCGATGAGTTACGTGTCGATGCCGCCCGAGGCCGATCTGGGGGCACCTCCCGCCGAAGGCGGGGGAGACGTGGCGGCGGACCTGGCGCGGCTGATGACGCCGTTCGCCGAGCGTCACGGCGTCGTCAACGTCCCCTGACGCCTCCCGGTGCCCAGGCCGCCGACTACAGTGGCGCAAGAGCGGATACCTAAGCTAAGTAATCCGCTTGGAACCCAAGCCGCAGAAGGAATGAGAACTTTTATGACGACGACCGAAAGCTCGCTGACCGCCGACGTCCGCAACGGCATCGATTTCAAGGTCGCCGACCTGTCGTTGGCGGAATACGGTCGCCGGGACATCGAGCTCTCCGAGCAGGAGATGCCGGGTCTGATGTCGCTGCGCCGCGAGTACGCCGAAGTGCAGCCGCTCAAGGGCGCGCGGATCTCGGGCTCGCTGCACATGACCGTGCAGACCGCGGTGCTCATCGAGACCCTCGTCTCGCTGGGTGCGCAGGTTCGCTGGGCGTCGTGCAACATCTTCTCCACCCAGGACCACGCCGCCGCCGCGGTGGTCGTCGGCCCCTACGGCACGCCCGAGGAGCCCAAGGGCGTCCCGGTGTTCGCCTGGAAGGGCGAGACGCTCGAGGAGTACTGGTGGGCGGCCGAGCAGATGCTGACCTGGCCCGACGAGCCGGCCAACATGATCCTCGACGACGGCGGCGACGCCACCATGCTGGTGCTGCGCGGCGCGCAGTACGAGAAGGCCGGCGTGGTGCCGCCCGCCGAGGAGGACGACCCCACCGAGTGGAAGGTCTTCCTGGAGCTGCTGCGCAACCGCTTCGAGACCGACAAGGACAAGTGGACCAAGATCTCGGAGTCCGTCAAGGGCGTCACCGAGGAGACCACCACCGGCGTGCTGCGGCTCTACCAGTTCGCCGCGGCCGGCGACCTGGCCTTCCCGGCGATCAACGTCAACGAC
This sequence comes from Mycobacterium sp. UM_11, assembly GCF_001414075.1. Taxonomy (NCBI): domain Bacteria; kingdom Bacillati; phylum Actinomycetota; class Actinomycetes; order Mycobacteriales; family Mycobacteriaceae; genus Mycobacterium; species Mycobacterium sp. UM_11. Next base: position 29,605 of record NZ_LATC01000003.1, read on the forward strand.
TCGGTGACCAAGTCCAAGTTCGACAACAAGTACGGCTGCCGGCACTCCCTGATCGACGGCATCAACCGCGGCACCGACGTGCTGATCGGCGGCAAGAAGGTGCTGGTCTGCGGCTACGGCGACGTGGGCAAGGGCTGCGCCGACTCGGTCAAGGGCCAGGGTGCGCGCGTCGTCGTCACCGAGATCGACCCGATCAACGCGCTGCAGGCGCTGATGGAGGGCTACGACGTCGAGACCGTCGAGGACGCGATCGGCACCGCCGACATCGTCATCACCGCGACCGGCAACAAGGACATCATCACCCTCGAGCACATGAAGGCGATGAAGGACTACGCCGTGCTGGGCAACATCGGCCACTTCGACAACGAGATCCAGGTGGCCCAGCTGGAGCGCTCCGGCGCCACCAAGACCAACATCCGCCCGCAGGTCGACGTGTGGACGTTCCCCGACAGCGGCAAGTCGATCATCCTGCTGTCGGAGGGCCGGCTGCTGAACCTGGGCAACGCCACCGGGCACCCGTCGTTCGTGATGAGCAACAGCTTCTCCAACCAGGTGATCGCCCAGATCGAGCTGTGGACCAAGAACGACGAGTACGACAACGAGGTGTACCGGCTGCCCAAGCACCTCGACGAGAAGGTGGCCCGCATCCACGTCGAGGCGCTCGGCGGCACGCTGACCAAGCTGACCAAGGAGCAGGCCGAGTACATCGGCGTCGACGTCGACGGCCCCTACAAGGCCGACCACTACCGCTACTGAGGTAGCGCTTTCTCGCCGAACGTCACGCCAGCGTGGCGTCCGGCGTCGAGTGTCACGCCAACGTGGCGTCCGGCGGCGGGCTTAGGCTGGGCGCCGTGCTGATCGCGATCGAAGGGGTGGACGGCGCGGGCAAGCGGACGTTGTCCGAGGCCCTGCGCAAAGCCTTCCAGGCGGCGGGAAAGTCCGTGGCTATCACGGCTTTTCCGCGTTACGGCCAATCGGTGACCGCCGACGTCGCGGCCGAGGCCCTGCACGGCCAGCACGGGGACCTGGCGTCGTCGGTCTACGCGATGGCGATGCTGTTCGCGCTCGACCGGGCCGGGGCCGTCGAGGACATCGAGGCGCTGTGCCGCGACCACGACGTGGTGATCCTGGATCGCTACGTCGCGTCCAACGCGGCCTACAGCGCCGCGCGCCTGCACGAGGACGCGGCCGGCGCGGCGGCCGCGTGGGTGCTCGAGCTCGAGTACCGGCGGCTGCGGCTGCCCGCGCCCGACTGGCAGGTGCTGCTCGCGGTGCCGGTGGAGCTGGCCGGGCAGCGCGCCCGCAGCCGGGCGCAGTCCGACCCCGGGCGGGCCCGCGACAGCTATGAGCGCGACGACCAACTACAGCTGCGCACCGGCGCGGTGTACGCCGAGCTGGCCGCCGCGAGCTGGGGCGGGCCCTGGCTGGTCGCCGACGCGGACGTCGATCCGGCCGAGCTGGCGGCGACTTTGACCGCCGGTTAGCACAGAATTGTCACGATTTGGCGGTATCGGGCACGAAACGCCCGTGTGGCGTGCCGGGTTTGTCCCGATCTGGTGACACCATGGACTCCATGAGGCAAAGGATTCTCGTCGTCGATGACGACGCTTCGCTGGCCGAGATGCTCACCATCGTGTTGCGTGGGGAGGGTTTCGACACCGCGGTCATCGGTGACGGCACCCAGGCCCTGACCGCGGTGCGCGAGCTGCGCCCCGATCTGGTGTTGTTGGACCTGATGCTGCCCGGCATGAACGGCATCGACGTCTGTCGCGTGTTGCGTGCCGATTCGGGCGTGCCGATCGTCATGCTGACGGCCAAGACCGACACCGTGGACGTGGTCCTCGGCCTCGAGTCCGGTGCCGACGACTACATCATGAAGCCGTTCAAGCCCAAGGAGCTGGTGGCGCGGGTGCGGGCCCGGCTGCGGCGCAACGACGACGAGCCGGCGGAGATGCTCTCCATCGCCGACGTCGAGATCGACGTGCCGGCGCACAAGGTCACCCGCAACGGCGAGCAGATCTCCCTGACGCCGCTGGAGTTCGACCTGCTGGTCGCGTTGGCGCGCAAACCGCGGCAGGTGTTTACTCGTGATGTGCTGCTCGAACAGGTGTGGGGCTACCGGCACCCGGCGGACACCCGCCTGGTGAACGTGCACGTCCAGCGTCTGCGGGCCAAGGTTGAGAAGGACCCGGAGAATCCGACCGTGGTGCTGACCGTTCGAGGAGTGGGATACAAGGCCGGACCTCCGTGATCCGGGAGCGTCGTTGATTTGGCGCTCGCCGCGACGGACTAGGAGCCGCTGGGGGCGTTCGGGTCCCATGACCCGCGGCATGGGTGCGGTGAGTCGCGCCGTTGCCGTTGCGTGGCGCCGGTCGTTGCAGCTGCGTGTCGTCGCGCTGACGCTCGGACTGTCCCTGGCCGTGATCCTGGCGCTCGGCTTCGTGTTGACTTCTCAGGTCACCAATCGGGTGCTCGACGTGAAGGTCAGGGCCGGCATCGAGCAGATCGAGCGGGCGCGCACCACCGTCGGTGGGATCGTCAGCGGCGAGGAGACCCGCTCGCTGGACAGCAGCCTGCAGCTGGCCCGCAACACGTTGACCTCCAAGACCGACCCGGCGTCCGGAGCGGGGCTGGCCGGCGCCTTCGACGCGGTGCTGATCGTGCCGGGAGACGGGCCGCGCGCGGCCACCACGGCCGGGCCCGTCGACCAGGTGCCCAATTCCCTGCGCGGGTTCGTCAAGGCCGGGCAGGCGTCCTACCAGTACGCCACCGTGCACACCGACGGCTTCTCCGGCCCGGCGCTGATCATGGGGACGCCGGCCTCCTCACAGGTGGCCAACCTGGAGCTGTACCTGATCTTCCCGTTGAAGAACGAGCAGGCCACCATCACGCTGGTCCGCGGCACCATGATCACCGGCGGCGCCGTGCTGCTGGTGCTGCTCGCCGGGATCGCCCTGCTGGTGTCCCGCCAGGTGGTGGTCCCGGTGCGGTCGGCGTCGCGGATCGCCGAACGGTTCGCCGAAGGCCACCTGTCCGAGCGGATGCCGGTGCGCGGCGAGGACGACATGGCCCGGCTGGCGGTGTCCTTCAACGACATGGCGGAAAGCCTGTCCCGCCAGATCACCCAGCTCGAGGAGTTCGGCAACCTGCAGCGCCGGTTCACCTCCGACGTCAGCCACGAACTCCGCACGCCGCTGACCACCGTCCGGATGGCCGCCGACTTGATCTACGACCACAGCGAGGATCTCGACCCGACGTTGCGCCGGTCCACCGAGCTGATGGTCAACGAGCTGGACCGGTTCGAGTCGCTGCTCAACGACCTGCTGGAAATCTCGCGCCACGACGCCGGTGTCGCCGAGCTGTCCGTCGAGGCGGTGGACCTGCGCACCACCGTGCAGAGCGCGCTCGGCAACGTCGGCCACCTGGCCGAGGACGCCGGCATCGAGCTGCTCGTCGACCTGCCCGACGAGGAGGTGATCGCCGAGGTCGACACCCGGCGGGTGGAGCGGATCCTGCGCAACCTGATCGCCAACGCCATCGACCACGCCGAGCACAAGCCGGTGCAGATCCGGATGGGCGCCGACGAGGACACCGTCGCGGTCACCGTCCGCGACTACGGGGTGGGCCTGCGGCCCGGCGAGGAGAAGCTGGTGTTCAGCCGGTTCTGGCGGGCCGACCCGTCGCGGGTGCGCCGGTCCGGCGGCACCGGGCTCGGCCTGGCGATCAGCGTGGAGGACGCGCGCCTGCACCAGGGCCGGCTGGAGGCGTGGGGCGAGCCCGGCGAGGGCTCCTGCTTCCGGCTGACGCTCCCGCTGGTTCGCGGCCACAAGGTGACCACCAGCCCGCTGCCCATGAAGCCCATCCCGCCGACGGCCACCACGAACCCGGCGGCCCCGCCGCCGGCGAAAGAACGCTCGCGGCTGCGTGAACCGGCCGAGAGGAGCGGGTGATGCGGCGCCTGATCGGGCTGCTGCTGCTCGCGGTGCTGCTGGCGGGCTGCGCCGGCGTGCCCAGCTCGTCGGCCCCACAGGCCATCGGCACGGTCGAGCGGCCGGCGCCGTCGAACCTGCCCAAGCCGACGCCGGGCATGGATCCCGACGTGCTGCTGCGCGAATTCCTCAAGGCCACAGCCGATCCCGCGAACCGGCATCTGGCCGCGCGGCAGTTCCTGACCCAGTCGGCCTCCAACTCCTGGGACGACGCCGGTAGCGCGCTGCTGATCGACCACGTGGTGTTCGTGGAAACCCGTGCCGCCGAACGGGTTTCGGCGACGATGCGGGCGGACATCCTGGGGTCGCTGTCGGACATGGGGGTGTTCGAAACGGCCGAGGGGGTGCTGCCCGACCCGGGCCCGATCGAGTTGGTGAAGACCTCCGGCGGATGGCGGATCGACCGGCTGCCCAACGGGGTCTTCCTGGACTGGCAGCAGTTCCAGTCGACCTACAAGCGCAACACGCTGTACTTCGCCGACCCGACCGGCAAGACCGTGGTTCCGGATCCGCGCTACGTCGCGGTCGCCGATCACGATCAGCTGGCCACCGAGTTGGTCTCCAAGCTGATCGCCGGACCGCGGCCCGAGATGGCGCACACGGTCCGCAACCTGCTCGCCCCGCCGCTGCGGCTGCGCGGGCCGGTGACCCGCGCCGACGGCGGCAAGAACGGCATCGGGCGCGGCTACGGCGGCGCGCGCATCGAACTGGAGAAGCTGTCCACCACCGATCCGCACAGCCGGGCTTTGCTTGCGGCGCAGATCATTTGGACGCTGGCCCGGGCGGACATCCGGGGGCCGTATGTGATCAACGCCGACGGCGCGCCGCTGGACGACAGGTTCGCCGAGGGCTGGACCACCTCCGACGTCGCCGCCACCGACCCGGGCGTGGCCGACGGCGCGGGCGCCGGGCTGCATGCCCTGGTGAACGGGTCGCTGGTGTCGCTGGACGGCCAGCACTTCGCGAACGTGCCCGGGGCCTTCGGGCGCATGGGCGACCAGACCGGCGCGGCGCTGTCGCGCAGCGGGCGGCAGGTGGCGTCGGTCGTGACCCTGCACCGCGGCGCGCCCGACGAGGCGGCGTCGCTGTGGATCGGCGACCTCGGCGGCGAGGCGGTGCAGTCCGCCGACGGGCACGGCCTGTCGCGCCCGAGCTGGTCGCTGGACGACGCGGTCTGGGTGGTGGTGGACGGCAACAACGTGCTGCGCGCGATCCAGGAACCGGCCTCGGGCCAACCCGCCCGCATCCCGGTCGATTCCGTCGCCGTGTCCAGCCGGTTCCCGGGCCCGATCACCGACCTGCAGCTGTCCCGCGACAGCACGCGCGCCGCGATGGTGATCGGCGGTCAGGTGATCCTGGCCAGCGTCGAGCAGACCCAGGCCGGCCAGTACGCCCTGACGTATCCGCGGCGGCTCGGCTTCGGGCTGGGGAACTCGGTGGTCTCGCTGTCCTGGCGCACGGGCGACGACATCGTGGTGACCCGCACCGACCCCAGCCACCCGGTCTCCTACGTCAACCTCGACGGGGTGAACTCCGACGCGCCCGCCCGCGGCCTGCAGATGCCCGTGCTGACGGTCGCGGCCAACCCCTCGACCGTCTACGTCGGCGCGTCCCAAGGGGTGCTGCAGTATTCGGCGGCGGCGGCCGAGGGCCAGCAGGGCTGGTCCGAGGTGCCCGGGCTGATGGTGTTCGGGGCGGCGCCGGTGCTGCCGGGCTGACCCGGGGTTGTCGGTCCCGCCCGCGACACTGGCCCCATGCTCGACCTCATCCTGCCGCTGCAGTGCGGCGGCTGCGGCGCCCCATCGACCCGCTGGTGTGCGGCCTGCGCCCGGGAGCTGTCGGTGGCCGCCGACCAGCCGCATGTGGTGAGCCCGCGCGTCGACCCGGGGGTGCCGGTGTTGGCGCTCGGCCGCTACGCCGGCGCCCGCCGGCAGGCGATCCTGGCGCTCAAGGAGCACGGCCGCGCCGATCTGGTCGGCCCGTTGGCGGGGGCGCTGGCCACCGGCGTGCACCGGCTGCTGTCGTGGGGCATCGTCGAGACCCCGCTGAGCCTGATACCGGCGCCGACGCGTCGTTCGGCGGCGCGCCGGCGCGGCGGCGACCCGGTCACGAGGCTCGCGCGCACGGCGGTGGCGGGCCACCCGGCCATCACGGTCGCCCCGGCGCTGCGGATGAGGGCGCTCGCTCGCGACTCGGTGGGGCTGGGCACGGGCGCCCGCGAGCGCAACGTCGCGGGCCGGGTGCGGCTGCGCCGCGCGCCCCCGGCCACCGAGGTCTTGATCGTCGATGACGTCGTCACCACCGGGGCGACGGCCCGCGAATCGGTGCGGGTACTGCGGGCGGCGGGGGTTCGGGTCACCGCAGTGCTGACGCTCGCGGCCGCCTGAGGCTGGGCGGTCGCCAAGAGTATGTGAAGAACTCGCAACAGCTCCGCGAAATCAGTGGCATGGCGAGGCGAACACGAGCTAACGTCGAGAACAACGTTAATCGACTCACTGGTCTGACTCACTGGTCGCGACATTCCCAGGTTGAGACCCCACTCGCGGGAAGGGGTGAGTATTCGACACCTTGCATCGGCGAGCAGCCTGCAGCGGTGATTTACCGAAAAGACCCGCTCTCCCCACCTCGTCGGCGCGTCGTCAGCAAGCCGGGCACGCAGGGCGCGTGCGACGTGAAAGAGAAACGAGTTGTCACGTATGTCAAGGCTATCCGTGGATTCCGGTCAAATTCTTGACCCACCGCCGACGCAAACCGACGGCCAAGCCCAACCGACGACGACCGAAGCCGAAGTCGTCTTCAAGGGCCGCAATGTTGAAATCCCAGACCACTACCGGGTGTACGTCTCCCAGAAACTCGCCCGCCTCGAACGGTTCGATCGCTCCATCTATCTCTTCGATGTCGAGCTCAAACACGCGCCCAACCGCCGACAGCGCAAGTCGTGTCAACGCGTGGAGATCACCGCCCGCGGCCGTGGGCCGGTGAGCCGCGCGGAGGCCTGCGCCGACAGCTTCTACGCGGCGTTCGAGTCCGCGGTCGACAAACTCGAGAACCGGCTGCGCCGCGCCAAGGACCGCCGCAAGGTCCACTACGGCGACAAGACCCCGGTGTCGCTGGCCGCCGCCACCGCGGTCGTGCCGCCGCCGCGCCCCGAACCCACGCCCGAGCCGACCGTCGACCATGACGGCGCCGACACCGACCACGAGCCCGGCCGGATCGTGCGGACCAAGGAACACCCGGCCAGGCCGATGACGGTCGACGACGCGCTCTACGAGATGGAGCTCGTCGGGCACGACTTCTTCCTGTTCCACGACAAGCAGACCGAACGGCCGTGCGTGGTGTACCGCCGCCACGCCTACGACTACGGGCTGATCAGGCTGTCCTGACGTTCGCCGGGTCGACGGCCATCACGCCGTCGTCACCTACCATGGGAGTCGCTTCAAGAGAAGAGACTCCCAACCAACAGGGGACATAGCTGTGCTGTCGAAGTTGCTGCGCCTTGGCGAAGGTCGCATGCTCAAACGTCTCAAGCGGGTGGCTGACTACGTCAACACCCTGTCCGACGAGGTCGAAAAGCTCACCGACGCGGAGCTGCGCGCCAAGACCGATGAGTTCAAGAAGCGGCACGCCGACGGCGAAAGCCTCGACGACCTGCTGCCCGAGGCGTTCGCGGTGGCCCGCGAGGCGGCCTGGCGGGTGCTCGACCAGCGCCCGTTCGACGTGCAGGTGATGGGCGCCGCGGCGCTGCACTTCGGCAACGTGGCGGAGATGAAGACCGGTGAGGGCAAGACGCTGACCTCGGTGCTGCCGGCCTATCTCAACGGCATCGGCGGCAAGGGCGTGCACGTCGTCACGGTCAACGACTACCTGGCCAAACGCGACAGCGAGTGGATGGGCCGCGTGCACCGCTTCCTCGGCCTGGACGTCGGCGTGATCCTCGCGCAGATGACGCCCGACGAGCGGCGGGTGGCGTATGCCGCCGACATCACCTACGGCACCAACAACGAGTTCGGCTTCGACTACCTGCGCGACAACATGGCGCATTCGCTCGACGACCTGGTGCAGCGCGGCCACAACTTCGCCATCGTCGACGAGGTCGACTCCATCCTGATCGACGAGGCCCGCACCCCGCTGATCATCTCCGGGCCCGCCGACGGCGCCTCCAACTGGTACCTGGAGTTCGCCCGGCTGGCGCCGCTGATGGAGAAGGACGTCCACTACGAGGTGGACCTGCGCAAGCGCACCGTCGGGGTGCACGAGCTGGGCGTCGAGTTCGTCGAGGACCAGCTCGGCATCGACAACCTCTACGAGGCCGCCAACTCGCCGCTGGTCAGTTACCTCAACAACGCGCTGAAGGCCAAGGAGCTGTTCAACCGCGACAAGGACTACATCGTCCGCGACGGCGAAGTGCTCATCGTCGACGAGTTCACCGGCCGCGTGCTCTACGGCCGCCGCTACAACGAGGGCATGCACCAGGCCATCGAGGCCAAGGAGCACGTGGAGATCAAGGCCGAGAACCAGACGCTGGCCACCATCACGCTGCAGAACTACTTCCGGCTCTACGACAAGCTCGCCGGCATGACCGGTACCGCCCAGACCGAGGCGGCCGAGCTGCACGAGATCTACAAGCTCGGGGTCGTGTCCATCCCGACCAACAAGCCGATGGTCCGCGCCGACCAGTCCGACCTGATCTACAAGACCGAGGAGGCCAAGTACATCGCGGTGGTCGACGACGTCGTCGAGCGCTACGAGAAGGGCCAGCCGGTGCTGATCGGCACCACCAGCGTCGAGCGCTCCGAGTATCTGTCGCGGCAGTTCCAGAAGCGCCGCGTCCCGCACAACGTGCTCAACGCCAAGTACCACGAGCAGGAGGCCGGCATCGTCGCGGTGGCCGGCCGGCGCGGCGGGGTCACCGTGGCCACCAACATGGCCGGCCGCGGCACCGACATCGTGCTGGGCGGCAACGTCGACTTCCTCACCGACCAGCGGCTGCGCGAGCGCGGCCTGGATCCGGTGGAGACCCCCGACGAGTACGAGGCCGCGTGGCACGAGGAGCTGCCCAAGGTCAAGGAGGAGGCCGGCAAGGAGGCCGCCGAGGTGGTCGAGGCCGGCGGCCTGTACGTGCTGGGCACCGAACGCCACGAGTCGCGGCGCATCGACAACCAGCTGCGCGGCCGCTCCGGCCGCCAGGGCGACCCGGGCGAGTCGCGCTTCTACCTGTCGCTGGGCGACGAGCTCATGCGCCGCTTCAACGGCGCCGCCCTCGAGGCGATGCTGAACCGGCTGAACCTGCCCGACGACGTGCCGATCGAGGCCAAGATGGTCACCCGCGCGATCAAGAGCGCCCAGACCCAGGTCGAGCAGCAGAACTTCGAGGTCAGAAAGAACGTCCTCAAGTACGACGAGGTGATGAACCAGCAGCGCAAGGTGATCTACGCCGAGCGCCGCCGCATCCTGGAGGGCGAGAACCTCAAGGAGCAGGCGCTCGACATGGTCCGCGACGTGGTCACCGCCTACGTCACCGGCGCGACCGCCGACGGTTACGCCGAGGACTGGGACCTCGAAGCGCTGTGGACGGCGCTGAAGACGCTGTATCCGGTCGGCATCGACCACCACACGTTGATGCGTCTGGACGCCGACTCCGAGCGCGACGACCTCACCCGTGAGGAGCTGCTCGACGAGCTGCTCAAGGACGCCGAACGCGCTTACGGGGCAAGGGAAGCCGAGCTCGAGGAGATCGCCGGCGAGGGCGCGATGCGTCAACTCGAACGCAACGTGCTGCTCAATGTCATCGACCGCAAGTGGCGCGAACACCTCTACGAGATGGACTACCTCAAGGAGGGCATCGGGCTGCGCGCGATGGCGCAGCGCGACCCGCTGGTGGAATACCAGCGCGAGGGTTACGACATGTTCATGGCCATGCTCGACGGCATGAAAGAGGAGTCGGTCGGCTTCCTGTTCAACGTGACGGTCGAGGCGGTGCCCAGCCCGCAGGTCGCCCCGGTGGAAACGCCGGAGGGACTCAAGGAGCTGGGAGCCGCGGCCGATCAGGGCGACACCACCCCGCCCACGCGCGAAGAGGCGCCAACCCAATTGCGCGCCAAGGGAATCGAGACCGAGGCGCCGGCCATGACCTACTCCGGCCCGTCGGAGGACGGCTCGGCGCAGGTGCAGCGCAACGGCGGCAACGGTCAGAAGACGCCGGCGGGCGTGTCCGGGGGAGGTTCCCGGCGCGAACGGCGTGCGGCCGCCAGGCAGCAGGGCCGCGGCGCCAAGCCGCCGAAGTCGGTGAAGCGGCGCTAGGGCGCGCCTTTATCTCCCGCCGAGCGTGCGGCGATGCGAGCGGCGCCAGATCGCGCGGCCAACGGCCACGGCGACGCACAGCACGAGCCCGGCGAGCAAGGACTGCAACGCGAAGACCGCGAAGTCGTTGACGTCGTAGGCGCCGCCGTCGCCGACGCACTGGAAGCTCACGCTGGTGCCCGACTGGCCCGGCTTGTAGCTGTAATGCGAAGTGTTGTAAGCCATCTCGTACCCGCTGCGGCAGACGATCGGGCTCATCCACAGCGCGGCCGACGGAATGACCGCGGTCACCGCCGCGCCGACCCCGGCGCACAGGGCGATCACTGCACCCAGTACCGCGACGACGGGTAAGACCCACCCGGCCCCCGCGCGCTTGCGCGTTGGCGCGGCGTACGCGATGGGCTCCGGTTGGCGTCGCTCGACGGATTGATCCCCTCCCGCGGCGGCCCTGGCGTCGGCCAGCTGGCGCTCTAATTCCGCGATGCGCTTTTGCTGCGCGAGCTGGCGTTCCAGTTCGGCGATGCGCTGCTGCGGGTCGTCCATCAGCACATGATCGCACTGCGCGACGGCGCGGCCGCGAGAATTTGAGGCAGCCGCCCCATGCGGTGCGGGCGCGCCCGCGCGCACCATTCACGCATGACCACTTCACGCACCCCGCTGGACGCCGCCACGGCCGTCCTGCGCAATCCCCGCCTGCCCGCCGGAGACGACGAACGCTTCGTCGGCTTCGGCGTGATGGGCCTCCCGTTCGCCAGCGGACACTATCTGGCGCTGCGGCACTTTCCCGCCACGTCGTTCTCGCCCGGCTATCGCTCGGTGTGGCATCGCGACCCCGACGGGGAGTGGACCTTCTACGCCACCACGCCGGGACCGCAGAGCTGCGCCCGCTTCTTCAGCTCGGCGACGCCCAACGACGCGGTGCAATGCGACATCGACGTCGCCTGGGTCACCCCCTGGTCGCTGTTCGTCGAGATCCCGAATCTGCTTGCCTGGCATATCGATATCGGCGCCACCCCGTCGACCCGGCTGATGAGCGCGGTCGGCGGCCGGTTGCCGGCGCGCGCGTGGACGAACCGGGCGATGCTGGCCGCCCTGGGCCGGGCCGCCGGCCCCACCCTGCGCGCCGGCCGGGTCCGGCTCGCGGGAACGGCGCCGAATGGGCAGCGCTTCATGATCGCCCCCGCACAGGTGTGGGCGGTGACGGACTCGCGCGCCGCGTGGCGTGGGGCCGACCTGGGACCGGTCGGCCCACTGCCGGATCAGCCGCGGCTGGCCGGCTTCCGGCCGCCGCAGCGCGGACTGTTCGTCGTCGGCTCGGGGCATTTCGAAACGTTCGACGCCGCCCGCCACCACGGCGTCGGGCGCACTGTGCCAATCGGCTGACCACGGGCCGATGAGCTGGGCACAATGAGGCCCATGTCGGAGCCCGAATTGCCGACCCGCGCCGAGCTGCTGGCGGCGCTGTCGGTGGCGATCGACCTGGGCCTTGGGCAGCCCGCCGAGCACATGCTCCGGGCGGCGCTCATCGCGACCAGGCTCGCCGACCGCCTCGGGCTCGACCAGGAAGAACGGGACTGCACCTACTACACGACGCTGGTCATGTGGATCGGCTGTCACGCCGACTCCCACGAATACGCCCGCTGGTTCGGCGACGACATCGCCGTGCGCCACGACTCGTACCTGGTCGACTGGTCGGGGCTGCCGTACCTGCGGTTCCTGGCCGGCAACGTGGGCCGCGGCCAGCCGTTGGCGCACCGATTGAGCTTGATGGCAACGCTTTTCGCCAACGCGCGCGGCCACATCTCCCGATTGATTCACTCGCATTGCACCTCGGCGGCCGTGCTGGCCGACCGAATCGGCTTGGGCCCCAACGTCCAGGCGGCGGTGGCGTTCGCGTTCGAGCGCTACGACGGCGGCGGCCTGCCCGCCGGCGCGCAGGGCGACGAGATTCCGATTCAGATGCGGATCGCCCAGCTCGCCGACATGGTCGAGGTGCACCACCGCAACTACGGTGTGGCCGGGGCCATGGCCATGGTGCGCGACCGGTGCGGCGGCCAGTTCGATCCGAAGGTCGCCGACGCGTTCTTGCGCGACGCGGAGAAGGTCCTGGCCGGCCCGCCGGCCGGCGACGCGTGGGCGGCGGCATTGGCCGCGGCGCCCGAGCAAAGCCGTCTCGACGACCGGTCGCTGGACGCCCTGCTCGTCGCACTCGGCGACTTCGTCGACTTGAAATGTCCGTTCACCCTTGGCCATTCACGCGCGGTGGCCCGGCTCGCCGGGGACGCGGCGCGGGCCGCGGGCGTGGACGCCGACGCGGTGGCGTTGACGCGGCGCGCCGGCCACGTGCACGACCTGGGCCGCATCGGGGTGTCCAATCAGATCTGGTCCCGGCAAGGGCCGTTGACGGCGGCGGAATTCGAACGCGTGAGGCTGCACCCGTACCTGACGGTGCGCATCCTCAACCAGGTTCCGGCGCTTCGGCAGCTCGCGGAGGTCGCGGGCAACCACCACGAATGCCTGGACGGCTCCGGATATCCGCGCGGGCTCGCCGGGTCGGCGCTCGGCCTGCCGGACCGCATCCTGGCGGCCGCGGTCTCCTACCAGTCCGCCTGCGAGCCCAGGCCGTACCGCGAGGCGATGTCCCCGGACGCGGCGGCCCGGCGGCTGCGCGGGCGGGTGCAGGCCGGCGAGCTCGAGTCGGTGGCCGTCGAGGCGGTGCTGCACGCGGCGGGCCAGCCGGCGCAGCGGCCCAACGTGCGCCCGGACGGCTTGACGCCCAGGGAGATCGAGGTGCTGTGTCTGGTCGCCCGCGGCGCCTCGAACAAGGACATCGCGGCGTCGCTGGTGATCAGCGAGAAAACCGCCCGCAACCACGTCGAGCGGACCTACGCCAAGATCGGCGTATCGAACCGCATCGGCGCCAGCATGTACGCGCTGCGCAACGGACTGGTCAAAAATACCTAGTGGCCCGGCCGGCAAAGATGAGGCAAACGACCTATGGTCGTGCGCTTCCACGCGGCGGACACTAAGCCCATGAAGCGATACTTGACGCTTGGTTACGGCGCCGCGGCGTACCTGCTCTTCCTTGCGGCCTTTCTGTATCTCATTGCCTTCGTGGGCAACTTCGCGGTGCCACGAAGCGTCGACCGCGGGCTCACCGCGCCCCTCGCCGAGGCGATGCCGATCAACGCGGCGTTGGTCGCCCTGTTCGGGATCCAGCACAGCGTGATGGCCCGGCCCGGGTTCAAGCGCTGGTGGACGCGCTTCGTGCCGTCGGCGATCGAGCGCAGCACCTACGTGCTGTTCTCGAGCGTGGTGCTGGCCCTGCTGTATTGGCAATGGCGAACGATGCCGACGGTGATCTGGGATGTGCGGATGCCCGCGGCCCGCGGGGTGCTGTGGGCGCTGTTCTGGCTCGGCTGGGCGATCGCGCTGCTGGCGACCTTCCTGATCAACCACTTCGACCTGTTCGGGTTGCGGCAGGTGTACCTGGCGTCGCGCCAACAGCCCTACACCAGCATCGAATTCCGCGTCCGCCTGCTCTACCGGGTGGTGCGCCACCCGCTGATGCTCGGCATGGTCATCGCGTTCTGGGCCGCGCCCGTCATGACGGCCGGACACCTGCTGTTCTCGATCGGCATGACGGGCTACATCCTGATCGCCACGCAGCTCGAGGAGCGCGACCTGATCGCGGCGCTCGGCCACCAGTACGCCGACTACCGCCGCGAGGTGTCCATGCTGCTGCCGATTCCGCGCCGGCACAGCACCGAGATGGCGCAGCAGGGCTGATTTCAGCAGTTCTATAGGAGCCCGCCGATCCGGCACCGGCGCCGCCGTCCGACCTGTCAGGATTAACGGTATGGATGTCAAGGAGGTGCTGCTGCCGGGCGTCGGCCTTCGCTACGAGTTCACCGACCACAAGGGCGACCGCATCGGCATCATCGCGCGGCGCAGCGGCGACTTCGAGGTCGTCGTCTATGCCCGGGAGGATCCCGACGAGGCCCGCCCGCTGCTGCACCTCAGCGAGGAAGAGGCCGAGGCGGTCGCCGCGATCCTGGGCGCGCCCCGGATCGCCGAGCGGTTCACCGAGCTGGCCCGCGAGATACCCGGACTCGAGACCGGACAGGTTCACATCCTGGCCAGCAGCCCGTTCGTCGACCACCCGCTGGGCGACACCCACGCCCGCACCCGCACCGGCGCCTCCATCGTCGCGATCGTGCGCAACGACGAAGTGCTCGCCTCGCCTGGGCCGGCCGAAATGCTGCATGCCCGAGACGTTTTGATCGTAATCGGAACCCAGGACGGCATCGCCGGCGTCGAGCAGATCATCGACAAGGGCTGAGCCGGTGCAAGTTTCGTGGGCGCTGCTGCTACAAGTCGGCGCCCTCCTGGCCACGCTGGCCGTATTGGGCGGCGTGGCACGCCGTTTCGCGTTGTCACCGATTCCGGTTTACCTGCTCGCGGGCCTGTCGCTGGGTAAGGGCGGAATCCTGCCGCTGGCCGCCGGCGGCCAGTTCATCACGACGAGCGCGCCCATCGGCGTCGTGCTGCTGCTGCTGACCCTGGGCCTGGAGTTCTCCGCGGCCGAATTCGCCGCGAGCCTTCGGCACCACCTGCCGTCGGCGGGCGTGGACGTCGTGCTGAACGCGACCCCCGGCGCGGTCGCCGGCTGGCTGCTGGGACTGGACGGCGTGGCCATCCTGTGCCTGGCCGGCGTCACCTACATCTCCTCCTCGGGCGTCATCGCGCGCCTGCTGGAGGACCTGCGCCGGCTCGGTAACCGGGAGACGCCGGCGGTGCTGTCCGTGCTGGTGCTGGAGGATTTCGCGATGGCGGCCTACCTGCCGCTGTTCGCCGTGCTGGCCTCGGGCGGCGGGTGGCTGCACGCCGTCGTCGGGATGGTGGCGGCGGTGGCCGCGCTGCTGGCGGCGTTCGCCGCGTCCTACCGCTGGGGCCACCACGTCGGCCGGCTGGTCGAACATCCCGATTCCGAGCAGCTGCTGCTGCGGGTGCTGGGCGTCACCCTGATCGTGGCCGCGATGGCCGAATCGCTGCACGCGTCGGCCGCCGTGGGCGCGTTCCTGGTGGGGCTGACGCTGACCGGGGAGACGGCGAAACGGGCGCGTGAGGTGCTGGGGCCGTTGCGCGATCTGTTCGCCGCGATCTTCTTCCTGGCGATCGGCTTCTCGGTCGACCCGCACGAGCTCATCCCGATGCTGCCGGCGGCGCTGATATTGGCCGTGGTCACCGCGGCGACCAAGGTGGCCACCGGGGTGTTCGCCGCCCGGCGCGACGGGGTGGCCCGGCGCGGGCAACTGCGCGCGGGCACCGCCCTGATCGCGCGGGGCGAGTTCTCGCTGATCATCATCGGGTTGGCGGGCACGTCGATTCCCGCCGTCGCCGCGCTGGCGACGTCGTACGTCTTCATCATGGCGATCGTGGGTCCCGTGCTGGCCCGCTATACCGGCGGCCCGCTGACGCCCAGCCCCGGGCCCCCGCGCTAGGGGAGTCAACCGATGTGCAGGGCCACCACCAGCCACCCGGCGGGCGAGCGCTCGACGCGGCAGGCGATGGCGTGGACCCGGTTCCCGCGGCTGTAGGAGCCGAACACCTCGGCGGCGGTGTCCGGGTCGCGGTGACCCGCCGGCTGCAGCCGCAACCGGCGCAGCACCGCGGCGCCCTGCTGGCCGGCGGCCGAATGGCTTACCGCGACAACGGAATCCATCAGTGTCGGCGTCAGCAACGGGCGCAGTTGGGCGACGGGGCGGCGGCGGTCGATGACTTCGAGCACCCGGCGCAACGCGGCGTCGGCGAAGGTCGCCGCCTGGCGCATCGCCGCCGACATGACGGGGCGGGGCTGCTCCGCGGGTTGCCTGCCGGGCGGAAGGGGACGGTGCGGCGCGCGCGGGCTGCGCCGGCGCAGCGGCGCGCGCGTCGACGGGCGGCACGCGGGCGCGTTCTGCGATATGTCTTGTGGGGGTGGCTCGTAGTCGACGACGGGTAGGACGGCGAAGGCGCCAGACGGACCCGCGACTGGGCTGGTGTTCACGCGCACTCTCCAACTCTTCGGCCGAACTCGCAAGAGCCCGCTGGAGAGTGGCAGGCAGTCGTCATCATGGCACAACTCGGGCTCGCGCGTGCCCGCGCTCGGCCGGGCGATTACGGTGGGCGGGACATCTCCTTTCCCAGCAGGGCGATGATTCGATGAGGAGGACTGCGCCCACATGGTGACCCGGTTGTCCCCATCGGACGCGTCGTTTTTTCGGCTGGAGAACACGGCCACCCCGATGTACGTCGGATCGCTGTCGATCCTGCGCCGGCCCCGCGCGGGGCTGAGCTACGAGACGCTGCTGGCCACCGTCGAACATCGGTTGCCCCAGATCCCGCGCTATCGCCAGAAGGTCCGCGAGGTGCGGGTCGGCTCGGCCCGGCCGGTCTGGGTGGACGACGCCGACTTCGACATCACCTACCACGTACGGCGCTCCGCGCTGCCCTCGCCGGGCAGCGACGAACAGCTGCACGAGCTCATCGCCCGGCTGGCCGCCCGGCCGCTGGACAAGTCACGCCCGCTGTGGGAGATGTACCTCGTCGAGGGTCTGGCCAAGAACCGGGTCGCCCTGTACACCAAGTCGCATCAAGCCCTGATCAGCGGCATGGCGGCGCTCGAGATCAACCACGTCATCGCCGACCGCACCAGGCGCCCCCCGGCGCTGCCCGAGGATATCTGGGTCCCGGAACGCGACCCGGGCAACGCGAGGCTGATCTTCGGCGCCATCGGCGACTGGTTCGTGGGGCCGGGCACCCAGCTGCAGGCCGTCGGGTCGGCCATCGGCGGCCTGGTGACCAACCACGGCGAGCTCCTCGCGGCGGGCCGCCGGGTGGTCGATTTCGCGCGGGCCGTGGCGCGCGGCACCGCGCCGAGCAGCCCGCTGAACGCCACCGTCTCGCGGCACCGGAGGTTCACGGTGGCGAGCTGCAACCTCGAGGACTACCGCACGCTGCGCGCGCGATACGACTGCGACGTCAACGACGTGGTGCTCGCGGTGATCGCCGGCGCGCTGGGCAACTGGCTGATGTCACGCGGGGTTGCGGTGTCGCCGACCGCGACGGTGCGCGCCATGGCGCCGCTGCCGATCTATGCCGACGGTCAGCTCGACGCGACCGGCCCTGGGCAGGCCATCAGCCAGGTGATGCCGTTCCTGGTCGACCTGCCGGTGGGGGAGCCGAACGCGGTGGTGCGGCTGTCGCAGATCGCGCACGCCACCGAGTCGAACCCCACGGGCGCCCGCCTGGTGGACGCCAGGACCATCGTCACCCTGTCCGGGTTCGCGCCGCCCACGCTGCACGCGATGGGCATTCGCGTCGCCACCAGCTTCCCCAGCTTCTCCCGGCGGACGTTCAACCTGCTGATCACCAACGCGCCCGGGGCCCAGTCGCAGATGTACGTCGCCGGCACCAAGCTGCTGGAGACCTACGCCGTGCCGCCGCTGCTGCACAACCAGGCGCTGGCCATCAGCGTGACGTCCTACAACGGCATGCTGTACTTCGGCATCAACGCCGACCGGGAGGCGATGAGCGACGTCGAGTTGCTGCCCGGCCTGTTGAGCCAATCGCTCGAGGAATTGCTGGAAGCTTCCCGGTAATTACCCGGGGTGAAAGCGCTGGCCGGTTCTATCATTCGTTGGTGTGAGTACCGCGACAAAGGGCCCCAAGGCGAAGGCGGCGAAATCCACGCCGCCGAGCGCGCCCAAAATTTCCGCCGACGTATATCAAGCCGAATTGTTCCGGCTGCAAACGGAATTCGTGAGGCTGCAAGAGTGGGTGCGGCATGCCGGCCAACGTGTGGTGATCGTCTTCGAAGGTCGCGACGGCGCGGGCAAGGGCGGAACCATCAAGCGGATCACCGAATACCTCAACCCGCGCGCGGCCCGCATCGTCGCGCTGCCGGCGCCGACCGATCGGGAACGCGGCCAGTGGTATTACCAGCGCTATATCGCCCACCTTCCCGCCAAAGGCGAGATCGTCTTGTTCGATCGGTCGTGGTACAACCGCGCCGGCGTGGAGAAGGTGATGGGATTCTGCACGCCCCAAGAGCATGCGCTGTTCTTGCGGCAGACCCCGATCTTCGAGCAGATGCTGATCGATGACGGGATCCTGCTGCGCAAGTATTGGTTTTCGGTTTCCGCGGCCGAGCAGCTGCGCCGGTTCAAGGCGCGGCTGAATGATCCTGTGCGGCAATGGAAACTCAGCCCTATGGACACCGAATCGCTGTATCGCCGGGAGGACTATTCACGTGCCAAGGACGAGATGATGGTGCACACCGACACCCCCGTCAGCCCTTGGTATGTGGTGGAATCCGACATCAAGAAGCACGCGCGGTTGAACATGATGGCGCACCTGCTGTCCAGCATCTCCTATCACGACGTCGAGCGGCCCCACGTCAAGCTGCCCAAGACGCCGGTGGTGAGCGGGAACTATCAGCGTCCGCCGCGCGAGCTGTCCAGGTACGTCGAGGACTATGCGGCGACACTGATGGGGGATTCGTGACGGTGGTTTACATACCGGCCACGCTGGCCATGTTGCAGCGTTTGGTCGCGGAGGGCTCGTTGCGGCCCGTCAACGGCACGGCGTTCGCGCTGACGCCGACGCTGCGCGAGTCCTACGCCGAGGGCGACGACGACGAGCTCGCCGAGGTCGCGCTGCGCGAGGCGGCGCTGGCGTCGCTGCGCCTGCTGGCCGACCCGGACGCGGAGGGATCCCTGCCGCCGCGGCGCGCGGTGCTGGCCGCCGAGGCCTCCGACCTCAGCTTCCGGCCCGACCTCGACGACGCCGTGGTGAGACTGGGCGCGCCCGTCGCGCTGGAGGACGTGATCGCCGCGTACGTCGACAACGCGGAGGCGGAGGCGGACGTGACCAGGGCGATCGAAGTCATCGACGCCGCCGACCTGGGCGACGAGGACGCCGAGCTGATCGTCGGCGACGCGCAGGATCACGACCTGGCGTGGTACGCCAACCAGGAGCTGCCGTTCCTGCTCGAGCTGCTCTGACGCGCAACGATGTGACGCATTCGGAGCCGCCGACCTAGCTACGCAACCGTAGGTTACGGTACCGTAGGTTTCGTGAGGCCCTCAGAATCGACCACAATGGTGAGCGCAACCAAGACGCCGCGCGATGGTCAGGAGCTTCCGCTGGGCAGACGTAACCCCTCGATCACGGGCAACGTCGTCGAGACCAAGCGGCCCGTGGTCGCCGGCGCCGACCGGCACCCCGGCTGGCACGCGCTGCGCAAGATCGCCGCGCGCATCACCACACCGCTGCTGCCCGACGACTACCTGCACCTGGCCAACCCGCTGTGGTCCGCGCGCGAGCTGCGCGGCCGCGTCCTCGAGGTGCGCCGCGAGACCGAGGATTCGGCGACGTTGGTGATCAAGCCGGGTTGGGGGTTCAACTTCGACTACCAGCCGGGTCAGTACATCGGGATCGGCCTGCTGATGGACGGGCGCTGGCGCTGGCGGTCGTATTCGCTCACCTCCAGCCCCGCCGAAACGTCCGGTTCCGGGTCGTCGCGCACCGTCACCATCACCGTGAAGGCGATGCCCGAGGGCTTCCTGTCGACCCACCTGGTCGCCGGCGTCGAGCGGGGAACCGTCGTCCGGCTGGCCGCGCCGCAGGGCAACTTCGTGCTGCCCGACCCAGCGCCGCCGTCGATCCTCTTCCTCACCGCGGGGTCCGGAATCACGCCGGTGATGTCCATGCTGCGAACACTGGTGCGCCGCAACCAGATTGGCGACATCGTCCACGTCCATTCGGCGCCCACCGAATCGGATGTGATGTTTCGCGCGGAGCTGGCCGCGCTGGCCGCCGATCACCCGGGCTATCGCCTGCAGCTGCGGGAGACCCGCAGCCGGGGCCGCTTGGACCTCGCCCTGCTCGACCACGAGGTCCCGGACTGGCGCGAGCGTCACACCTGGGCCTGCGGGCCGGAGGGCATGCTGACGCAGGCCGAGCGGGTGTGGTCGTCGGCCGGCATCGGCGAGCGGCTGCACCTGGAACGCTTCGCCGTGTCCAAGGCGGCGCCCGCGGGCGCCGGCGGAACGGTCACCTTCGCCCAGAGTGGTCGCTCGGTGGCCGCCGACGCGGCGACGTCGCTGATGGACGCGGGCGAAGGCGCCGGAGTCCAAATGCCCTTCGGCTGCCGAATGGGTATATGTCAGTCGTGCGTGGTCGGCCTCGTGGAGGGCCACGTGCGCGACCTGCGCACCGGCGCGGAACACGACCCGGGCACCCGGATTCAGACCTGCGTGTCGGCCGCGTCCGGCGATTGTGTGCTCGACATCTAAAGGCTACTCACAGGTAACCTACGGATTCGTAGGTTACGATAGCGTAGGTATTGCACCGACGACACGACCGTAGGGAGATGACGACGAGTGGCAATCACAGACGTCGACGTATTCGCCCATCTGACGGACGCCGACATCGAGAGCCTGGCCGTTGAGCTGGACGCCATCCGCCAGGACATCGAAGACTCTCGCGGGGCGCGCGACGCCCGCTACATCCGCCGCACCATCGCCGCGCAGCGCGCGCTGGAGGTCTCGGGCCGGCTGATGCTGGCCGCGAGTTCCCGCCGCTCCGCGTGGTGGGCGGGGGCCGTCACCCTGGGCGTGGCCAAGATCATCGAGAACATGGAGATCGGCCACAACGTCATGCATGGCCAGTGGGACTGGATGAACGACCCGGAGATCCACTCCTCGACGTGGGAATGGGACATGAGCGGGTCCTCGAAGCACTGGCGCTACACCCACAACTTCGTGCACCACAAGTACACCAACATCCTCGGGATGGACGACGACGTCGGCTACGGCCTGCTGCGCGTCACCCGCGACCAGCGCTGGAAGCGCTTCAACATCCTCAACTTGGTCTACAACACCATGCTCATGCTCCTGTTCGAGTGGGGCGTCGGCCTGCAGCACGTGGAGATCGGCAAGATCGTCAAGAAGCGGATGGAGCACGACGACGCCCGGCAACGGGTGGACGAGTTCCTGGCGAAGGCCGGCCGGCAGGTCTTCAAGGACTACGTCGCCTTCCCGGCGCTGACCTCGCTGTCGCCGGGTGCCGGCTACCGGTCCACGGCGACGGCCAACGCCACCGCCAACATCATCCGCAACGTGTGGGCCAACGCGGTCATCTTCTGCGGCCACTTCCCCGATGGCGCAGAGAAATTCACCAAGACCGACATGATCGGCGAGACCAAGGGCCAGTGGTACCTGCGCCAGATGCTGGGCAGCGCCAACTTCGACGCCGGGCCGGTGCTGCGGTTCATGAGCGGCAACCTGTCCCACCAGATCGAGCACCACCTGTACCCGGACCTGCCGAGCAACCGGTACGCGGAGATCGCGGTGCGGGTGCGGGAGGTGTGCGACAAGTACGACCTGCCCTACACCACCGGCTCGTTCCTGGTCCAGTACGCCAAGACCTGGCGCACGCTGGCCAAGCTGTCGCTGCCGAACAAATACCTGCGCGACGGCGCCGACAACGCGCCGGAAACCCGCAGCGAGCGGATGTTCGACGAGTTGGGGCCCGGATTCGCGGGCACCGACCCCGAGACCGGCCGGCGGCGCGGGCTGAAGACCGCCATCGCGACCGTGCGGGGTTGGCGGCGGGCCAAGCGCGTTGAGCGCGACGCCCGGCGCGCGGACGACCTGGCGGCCTAGCACCCGCGCCGAGCGTGTACTGAGCGCGAGATTTCGGGCTGATTCTCGCCGTTCGCCATACTGGGATACGTGCCGGTGTTCGTCGGGTCGCAGGTCTCGCACTGGGACTTTCCGCGGAGCACGGCCAGCATCGCGTTGATGACCGAATTCGGTTGTGAGAACGGGCTTGCCGCGGCCGACGTGCTCGACGGCACCGGCCTGTCGGAGGCCGACCTGCGCGACCACCAGCGGATGATCGTCGGGCGTCAGGAGCTGGCGGTCGCCACCAACCTGGTGAACCTGCTGGGCAACGCGGCCGACCTTGGCGTGCGGGTGGGCGGCAGCTATCACGTCGGGTCGTTGGGCATCTTCGGCTTCGCCTGCCTGACCAGCTCGACGCTGGGCGACGCCGTGCGGTTCGCGGCGCGGTTCTACGACCTCAGCTACGGCTTCTGCCTGCCGACCGTCATCGTGGAGGGGCCGGTGGCGGCGTTGCGGCTCGACCTGCCCGACCTGACCGGTCCGGTGGCGGAGTTCCTGGTGCGGCGCGACCTGGCGGCCATCGCCCGGGTCATGGCGGAGATGTTGGGCCGCCCCGTCCCGTTCACCGCGATCGATTTCACCGGTCCCGCGCCGTCATCGGATGCCTTGGCCCGCAAGGCGTTTGGCGTGACACCGGGTTACGACGCGCCGGCCAACGTCGCGCGCTGGCCCGCCGCCCTGCTGGACAATCCGCTGCCCCAGGCCAGCGAGCAGACCGTGGCGATGTGCGAGCAGCAGTGCCGCGCCCTGCTGGAGCGCCGCCGGCAGCGGACCGGTGTCGCCCGCCGCGTCCGCGAGCGGCTGGCCTCCGTCGACGGCGAGCCCCACACCATAGCCGCCGTCGCCCGGCAACTGGCGATGAGCGAGCGGACGCTACGCCGGCGCCTGGCCGAGGAGAACACGTCGTTTCGGGATCTGCTCGAGGAGGTGCACCGGGTGCTCGCCGAGGAGCTGTTGGCGACGGGCGCGCTGTCGGTCGACGACGTCGCGCTGCGGCTGGGCTACGCGGAGGCGACGAGCTTCATCGCCGCGTTCAAGCGGTGGACGGGCACGACCCCGGCGCGCTATCAGCGCTCGGTCGCGCCCCGGGCCCGGCTGCAGGCCGGCTGATCGTGGCCGGAATCATGGATTTGCCGACCGCAATCGGTTGCCGGTGACGCGTCGCGCGGCCCTAACGTTTGCCGCATGACTTCGACTACTCGCAAGCCCCGCGTACTGGTGATCGGGGCCGGCTTCGGCGGCCTCGCCGCCGCCTACGAGCTGTCCAGGGACGGTCTCGCGGACGTGACGGTGCTGGAGAAGGCCGACGACATCGGCGGCGTCTGGCGGGAGAACACCTACCCCGGCGCGGCCTGCGACGTCCCGTCCAACCTGTACTCCTACTCCTTCGCCCGCAAGACGGACTGGGGGCGGCGCTACGCCGAGCAGCCCGACATCCTCGGCTACATCCACGACACCGCCGACCGGTTGGGCCTGCGGGACCTGGTCCGCACCGGGGTGGAGGTCACCTCGGCGCGCTACGACGACGACACCGCCACCTGGCGGGTGACGACGTCCGACGGCGCGACGCGCGAGGCCGACGTGCTGGTGCCCGCGGTGGGCCAGCTGTCGCGGCCGGCGTTCCCGAACATTCCGGGACTCGACACGTTCGCGGGCCCCTCGTTCCATTCGGCGCAGTGGCGCCACGACGTCGACCTGACCGGCAAGCGCGTCGCGGTCCTCGGCACCGGCGCGTCGGCGATCCAGTTCGTCCCGCGCATCCGCCAGACCGCGGGGCGCGTCACCGTGTTTCAGCGCTCCGCGCCGTACATCATCCCGAAGCCGGACCGCGCCTACACCCAAGCGCACCACACCGCGTTCGCCAAGGCGCCGGGGTTCGCCGCCGCCATGCGGGGGCTGATCTGGGAGATCTCGGAGTTCTTCGGCCTCGCGCTGACCAGGGTCGCCCCGCTCGCCCGGCTGATCGGCATCGTCGCGTCGGCAAACATCAAGCGGCACATCAAGGATCCGGTGCTGCGGGCCAAGGTCACCCCCGACTATCCGATCGGCTGCAAGCGCGTGTTGTTCAGCAACGACTGGTATCCGGCGCTGGCCAGCGACAACGTCGACGTCGAGACCGAGGCGATCAGCGAGGTGACGCCGGCGGGGGTGCGCACCGCCGACGGCCGGCTGCACGAGGTCGACGTCATCATCTACGGCACCGGGTTCAAGGCCACCGAATTCCTGGCCCCGATGACGATCACCGGCCGCGACGGCCGTGACCTGCACGCCGAATGGGCCGGCGGTGCGCGCGCCCATCTGGGCATGGCCGTGCCGGGTTTCCCGAACATGTTTCTGATCTACGGGCCGAACACCAACCTGGGCAGCAGCTCGATCATCCTGATGATGGAGCAGCAGGCCCGCTATATCCGTCAGCTCACCGAGGAGCTCGCCCGCGGCGGCGTGGGGCGCGCGTTCGAGGTGCGGGCCGACGTGGAACAGGCCTACGACGCGGAGGTCCAGGCCCGCCTGGACGCCGGCGTGTGGACCACCTGCGACTCCTGGTACCGCACCGCCTCGGGCCGGGTCACCACCAACTGGCCGGGGCTGGTGCACGAATACCAGCGCCGCACAAGGGCCGTGGCGCTGGCGGACTACGAGGTGGTCCTGCCGGAACGCGCGGCCAGCAAGGTCGGCGCCTGACGGGACTACGCTGCAAGGCATGCTCGCAGCGTTCGGATTCGAAACCATGGGTGTGGTCGTCGGCGACATGTTTTTCGTCGACCCGCGCCCGCTCGAGGGTCAGGAGACGCCGGAGCGGGGCGTGCGGCTGGAACTGCGCCTCGTCGACAGGGACGAGCCGCAGGGCTCGATCTACGCCGGCGTCCCGATCGGGTTCAACCGCCCGGTGTGGCGGGTCGATCTGTTCGGCTCCACCGAGAGCCCGCCGGGCACGCTGGACCGAGCCCATCACCACCCGCGGTTCGACGGTTGGGAGCCCGGCCGCCGGCATTTCGTCCCGGAGCTGTCCGCCGACCCGGTGGCCTGGTTGGCCAATCAGCTGGCCGACCCGGCCGCCGTGCTGGCGCGGGCCGGCGTCGATCCCGACGCAGTTCCCGAGGCCGACAAGGCCGGTCTGGCCGCGGCCGCCCCGGAGATCGTGGCCGCGGTGAAACGGATGCTCGACGGCGTGCGGGACGGGGAGTTGGCTCCGTCGCCGCCCGAGCCGGTCGCGGCCGCCCGCACCGGCTGGCTCTAGCCGGTCACCTTTTCGGCCAGCGCGGCCAGCTTGGCGTCGAGTTGCAGTGCGGCGCTGAGCAATTCGGGGTTGGGTTCGACGACCATCAGCGACGACGGCTTGACGTAGGTCAGGCTGCTGCCTGCGCCCTCGTCGGTGATCATTAGCTCGACCGGGGCGAACAGGCCCGCGGTGACGTCGTGGCGCAGCATCGTGATCGCGATCAGCGGGTTGCCGAGAACGACGCGGGTCACCTTGCGGTCGATGCCGGCCTTGGCGATCCACGCCCCGTGGTCGAAGGCGCCGAACAGCATGAATCCGCTGGGCCCGACGTGCGTTTCGACGCGCTGCCGGTAAGCGTCCCAGCCGTCGGTGCTCGCCGCGATGTCGTTGATGGGGACGGGCCGCTCGCCGATGTCGGCCAGCAGCGCGGCGAGCACCTCGTCGTAGCTCTTGGCGCTCTCGTAGCGCACGCGCACGCCGTTGAAAACGGTCTCGGTCATAATCTCCCCGTCCTTCGGTCCTCGCCGATCTTGAGGATCGGCGTCCGATTCTCCGGTTGAACCCGTTCCCACAGGCCGCCCTTGCCCAGCGCCCTTCCCGACTCGTCCTCTCGGCGGAGCCACTCCTCGGCGCTCCTGATCCGATTCGGGTGAATCTCGTCGAGCAGGGCGTAATCACGCTTGATGACCTCGTACCTCCACAAGTTCCAGAACCCGGTGAAGTTGTCGCGGATGTTCATGGTGCTCTTGTCGTTCGGGTCCGCGTTGTACCCGGCGGGCGCGTCCGCGGCCCTGCTGAGGGGCCCCTCGCGCCAGTAGGTGTCCAGATCGGTGTCGATGTAGCGGGCCGGATGCCCGGTGACCTCCTCGAACGCCGCGGCAAGATCGGCGTAGCGGATCTGGTCAATGGCGACTTCGAGATCGAGGCCATTCGCGCGCTCGGGATGGTCGAAAAGCCAACGGACGTAATACCCGCAGTCTTCGAGAGCCACGTGGGGTACGGCTCCCTCGCCGAGTGGAACCCGCCACGTCACCACGCCGTCCTCGATCGTGGGTGCCATCGGCGTGCCGGGCGAAATCACCATCTCGATGTACGGGCCCGTCGTGAACACCGCCGCGCCCATTCGGTTTCCGTTCACCCGATTCTGAAACAGGATCCACTCACCCACGCGGCCCTTGCCGTCATAGTGGCCGGTGCGGAATTTGGAGTCATACCCCGACTTCTTGAGCCCGTAGTCGAGGTTCCCGTAGACGAAGAACTTGATGCCCTCTTCGACGGCTATCTCGTAAGCGCGCATCGCCCAATAGATCTCGGTTTTCTCGCCGGTGTTGAACCCGTCGATGTTGACGAACGCTCCGTCGGCGCCGCGGAACCCTTCGCGCAGCGTCGCTTCGTCGGCGAACGAACCTTCCAGGACGGAGACGTTGTCGAGGGCGAGCAGCTCCTTGGCCCGCCGGGACGCGGGGTCGCGGCTGAGGAATCGAACCGAGTATTTCTGGTCGGCGACCAGGGCGCGAATGACGGGCATGCCCTGGGCGCCGGTGCCGCCGATGACGAAGATCTTCGAGGTTTTGTGCGGGGACATCGTCGCCTCACAACCGCTCGATGATGGTGGCGTTGGCCATGCCGCCGCCCTCGCACATGGTCTGCAGCCCGTACCGCCCGCCGCGCTGCTCCAAAGCGTTCACGAGCGTCGTCATGATGCGCGCACCGCTGGCGCCCAGCGGGTGGCCGATCGCGATCGCGCCGCCGTTCACGTTGGTCTTGGCCAGGTCGGCGCCGGTGTCGTGCGCCCAGGCGAGGACGACGGGCGCGAAGGCCTCGTTCACCTCGAACAGGTCGATGTCGGCCAGCGTCAGCCCGGCGCGGCTCAGCACCTTTTCGGTGGCCGGGATGACCCCGGTCAGCATGTAGAGCGGATCGGAGCCCACGACGGTGGTGGTGTGGATGCGGGCCAGCGGGCGCAGGCCCAGTTTCTTGGCCGTGTCGCTGGTGGTGATCAGCACGGCGGCGCTGCCGTCGGACAGCGGCGAGGAGTTGCCGGCGGTGATCTCCCAATTGATCTGGGGGAAGCGGGCTTTCATGGCCTCGCTGTAGAACGCGGGCCGCAGGCCGGCCAGCGTCTCGACGGTGGTGCCGGGGCGGATGAATTCGTCGGTGGCAAGCCCGGCGATTCCGATCAGCTCGTTGTCGAACAGCCCGTCCTTGGTGGCGCGGGCGGCCTTGTCGTGGCTGGCGGCGGAGAACTCGTCGAGCTGGGTGCGCGAGAAGCCCCAGCGCGCCGCGATCAGCTCGGCGCTGATGCCCTGCGGCACCAGGCCGTCGGGGTAGCGCCGCGTCATGTCGTCGCCGAACGGGTTGCTGCCCGGCAGCACCGAGGTGCCCATCGGGACGCGGCCCATCGACTCCACACCGGCGGCGACGACGAGGTGGTAGGCGCCGGAAATCACGCCCTGGGCGGCGAAGCTGATGGCCTGCTGGCTGCTGCCGCACTGCCGGTCGATCGTGACGCCGGGAACCGATTCCGGGAATCCCGCGCCCAGCAGCGCGTTGCGGGCGATGTTCACGGCCTGGTCGCCGACCTGGGCGACGGCTCCGGCGATGACGTCGTCGATCTGCCCCGGGTCCACGCCGGTGCGGGCCACCACTTCCCGCAGGCTGTGCGCCAGCAGGTCGGCCGGCAGCACGTCGTGCAGGGCGCCGGTGGGTTTGCCCTTGCCGATGGGCGTGCGGACGGCTCCGACGATGACGGCGTCGCGGTTCATGGCTCCTCCTCGAGTCCCAGCATCTAGGTATAGATTTCTGTACTCAGGTAAACATCTGGGTACACTAAAAGCAACCCAGCCGGGGAGGTGATCTATGACACTGCTGCAGGGACCGCTGGCCGACCGCGATGCCTGGTCGGCCGTCGGCGAGTGCGCGATCGAGAAGACCATGTCGGTGGTGGGCACCAAGTCCGCGATGCTGATCATGCGCGAGGCGTACTACGGCACCACGCGGTTCGATGACTTCACCCGCCGGGTGGGCATCACCAAGGCCGCCGCCGCGGCGCGGCTGTCCGAGTTGGTCGAGCTGGGGCTGCTCAAGCGGCAGCCCTACCACGAGCCCGGGCAGCGCCGCCGCGACGAGTACGTGCTCACCGAGGCCGGCATCGACTTCATGCCGGTGGTGTGGGCGATGTTCGAGTGGGGCCGGCGGCACCTGCCGGGGCGGCACCGGCTGCGCCTGACGCACGTGGGCTGCGGCGCCGACGCGGAGGTCCAGATACGTTGCACCGAGGGGCATCTGGTGCCGCCCGACGAGCTCGGCGTGCGGCTGGCTAAGCCTGATTGAGCGCGGCCAGCAGCCGGCGGGCCGCGGCCACGCGGCGCGCGGCGGGGCCGGAGAGGGTGTCGAGCGCGCACTCGGGGTCGGCCGGCGGCCCCATGTGTCCGCAGCCGCGCGGGCAGTCCTCGATCGCCTCGGCGAGATCCGAGAACGCCATCAACACGTCGTCGGGCTCGATGTGGGCCAGCCCGAACGAGCGGATGCCCGGGGTGTCGATCACCCAGCCCGACGTCGCGAGCGGAAGCGCCACCGACTGGGTGGACGTGTGCCGTCCCCGGCCGATGTCGGTCACCTCACCGACCGCCCGTTCCGCCTGCGGCACAAGGCGATTCACCAACGTGGACTTGCCGACGCCCGAATGCCCGAGCAGCACCGTGATCTTGCCGTCGAGCAGGTCGGCCACCGCGAGCAGCGGGTCGTCGCGGCCCGCCGCGACCACCGTCAGGTCCAAGTCCACGAACTGCTCGGCGAACGGCTCGGGCGGCGCGAGGTCGGTCTTGGTGAGGCACAGGATCGGCGTGAGCCCGCCGGCGAAGGCGGCGATCAGCGCCCGGTCGACCAGGCCGCTGCGCGGCGGCGGGTCGGCCAGCGCCACCACCATCAGCAACTGGTCGGCGTTGGCGACCACCACCCGCTCGGTCGGATCGGTGTCATCGGCCGTGCGGCGCAACACCGTTCGCCGCTCCGCGCGCCGGACGATTCGAGCCAGCGTGTCCGGCCGCCCGGACAGATCACCCACCACGTCGACGTCGTCGCCGACGACGATCGGCGTGCGGCCCAGTTCCCGGGCCCGCATCGCGGTGACCCGCCGCTGCGGGTCGCCGCCCAGCACGCATCCCCAGCGGCCCCGGTCGACGCTGACCACCATCGCGGCCTCGGCGTCGGCGTGCTCGGGACGAGTCTTGGTGCGCGGTCGCGAGCCCCTGCCGGAGCGGACCTTGACGTCGGACTCGTCGTAATCGCCGGGCCTCAACCGGTGGACCCCGGCTTGATTGTCCGACTCCTCCTCTGGCCGCTCGCGCGGCCCGCATCGTCGCCGGACCCCAGCATGTCCGCCCACAGCCGCGGAAACTCCGGCAGCGTCTTGGAGGTGGAGCCGATGTCGTCCACCTCGACGCCGGCCACCCGCAGCCCGACGATCGCGCCCGCCATCGCCATCCGGTGGTCGGCGTAGGCCCGCCACACGCCTGGGCGCAGCGGGGTCGCGGTGATCACCAGGCCGTCGGGCGTTTCGGCGCAGTCGCCGCCCAGGCGATTGATCTCGGCGCTCAGCGCCGCGAGCCGGTCGGTCTCGTGGCCGCGCAGATGCCCGATGCCCGAAAGGTGGGACACCGAGCCCGGGGTCGCCAGCGCGGCCAGCGCCGCCACCGACGGGGTCAGCTCGCCGACCGCGCGCAGGTCGACGTCGAAGCCGTCATACGCCGCGGACCCCTGCACCTCGAGGAACGAATCGCCTTGATTGACAGTGGCATTCAGCTTGCCCAGCACGGTCAGGATGTGGTCGGCGGGCTGCACGCTGGTTTCCGGCCAGCCGGTGATGCGCACCGTTCCGCCGCTGATCACGGCGGCCGCCAGGAAGGGAACGGCGTTCGTCAGGTCGGGTTCCACCTCCCAGTGCCGGGCCGCGACCGGGCCGGGCCGCACGCGCCAGCGGTTGGGCACCGAGTCGTCGACGTCGACGCCGGCCTGCCGCAGCATCTCCACCGTCATGGCGATGTGCGGCGCCGACGGCAGCGTCGCGCCGGTGTGCCGCACGGTCAGGCCCTCGGTGAACGACGGCGCGCACAGCAGCAGTCCCGACACGAATTGCGAGGACGCCGAGGCGTCGATGTCCACGGTCCCGCCGGCGACCGATCCGCCGCCGTGGACCCGGAAGGGCAGGCCGGCGCCCTCGATCGGCACGCCGAGGCCGCGCAGGGCGTCGAGCAACGGCGCGATCGGCCGCGCGCGGGCCTGTTCGTCGCCGTCGAACTCGACCACCGCCTCGGCCAGCGCCGCCAGCGGCGGCACGAACCGCAGCACCGTGCCGGCCAGGCCGCAATCCACCCGCGCGTCGGGCCCGGGGGCGATCCGGCCACCGACCGTCAGCTCGGACCCGGACCCGTCGACGCGCAGGCCGAGGGCGCGCAGCGCGCCGATCATCAGGTCGGTGTCCCGGCTGCGCAGCGCCCCGCTGATCGTCGGGTTGCCATGCCCTTGCGCGGCGGCCAGGGCCGCCAGCACCAGCGCGCGGTTGGTCTGCGACTTCGAGCCCGGAACGGTCACGGTCGCGTGCACCGGTTTCGGCGCGCTGGGGGCCGTCCACATGCTCACCGGTCCATCATGGCGTGTCGCCACGCAATGCCACTATGGAAGGTATGTGTGGACGGTTCGCGGTCACCACCGATCCGGCGCTGCTGGCCCAGAAGATCAAGGCGATCGACGAGGCCACCGGCGCCTCGGAGAACGCCGGGGCGCCCAACTACAACGTGGCCCCGACGACGACCATCGCGACCGTCGTGACCCGCCACACCGACCCCGACGACGACCCCACCCGCCGGGTGCGGCTGATGCGCTGGGGTCTGGTGCCGCCGTGGATCAAGGCCGGTTCCGACGGCGCACCGGAGACCAAGGGCCCGATGCTGATCAACGCCCGCGCCGACAAGGTCACCACCTCGCCCGCGTTCCGGTCCAGCGCCAAGTCGAAGCGGTGCCTGATCCCGATGGACGGCTACTACGAATGGCGCGTCAACGAACCGGCCGGCGGCAAGAAGTCACGCAAGACGCCGTTCTTCATGTACCGCGAGGACGGCGAGCCGCTGTTCATGGCGGGGTTGTGGTCGGTGTGGAAACCGGCCAAGGAGGGCTCGCCGCTGCTGAGTTGCACGATCATCACCACCGACGCGCCCGGCGAGCTGGCCGAGATCCATGACCGGATGCCGCTGGTGATGCCCGAGCGCGACTGGGACCGCTGGTTGGACCCGGACGCCCCGATCGACGAAGAACTGCTGACGCGGCCGCCCGATGTGCGCGCCATCCGGATGCGCGAGGTCTCCACGCTGGTCAACAATGTGCGCAACAACGGGCCGCAGCTGCTCGAGCCGGCGGACCCGGAGCCCGAACAGGCCACACTGCTTTAGTTGCTGAGGACCAGCTTCCAGTTGCCGTTGATGTTGCGGTCCGGGACGCACCAGAAGTTGTTCCAGTTGCCCGGCGTCGAGGCCTTCACGCCCGGCCCGGCGTCCTGGCAGGCCGCCCGGGTCGGGTAGTTGCCCTCGGTTTGGATGGTGTCGGCGGTGCTGGTTCCGACGCCGACGGTCAGCAAGCCGGCGAACGCGAGCACACCGGCAGCGAAAGATCTGTTGATTGATCGCTTCATGCCGATAACGGTATGCGTAAACGGGCGATCACAAGGGCTTTTTGCGGCGACCGCCGATGCAGGCACGCGATACCGAATTGTGTCCGAAAGGCCCTGTTGCCGTTGCTCTGGGACAGCGGAGCATATTGGCATGACAACCACCGAAAAAGCTGTTTTCGAGGGCCCGCTGCAGCAACTTGCCCGTAGCGCATGGCAGCTGGTTCTCTTCATCGGCATCCTCGCCGTGGCGCTGGGTGTCATCGTCCTGGCCTGGCCCGGCAAGACCCTGTTCGTGGCCGGGGTGCTGTTCGGCATCTACCTCGTGGTTTCCGGAATTGGTTACGTGTTCGCCGCCTTCGGCGCGCACACCGGTGCCGCGATGCGCGTGCTGGCATTCCTGACCGGCGTCGTGTCGTTGGTGCTGGGCTTCTTCTGCTTCCGGGACAGGTTCGAGGCGGCCTGGCTGCTGGCCCTGTGGATCGGGATCAGCTGGGTGTTCCGTGGGATGAGCCTGCTCGCCGCGGCGCTGTCCTTCGACCACCTGCCCGGCCGCGGATGGCAGGTCATTTCCGGGCTGATCATCATCATCGGCGGCGGGGTGCTCATCATCTATCCGCAGGATTCGCTCGCGGTGTTGACCCTGGTCGCGGGGTGCTGGCTGATCGCCATCGGCATCGTCGACGTCATCAGCGCGCTGCAGATCCGCAGCCGGCTTCGGGCGTGACGGTCCGTCACTCAGCCAGGAAGTTGTCGGTCGATCTCGAAGGCCAGGCATAGTTCCGCGAGCTCCGTGGGCCGCGAGAGCGACCGGCCGGTCAACTCCTCGATCCGGCGCAGCCGGTGCCGAACCGTGTTGGGGTGACAGTAGATTCGGGCCGCGGTGTCGTTCGCGGAGCCGCCCGCCTGCAGCCAGGCGCCGAAGGTCTGCAGCAACACGGCGCGCTCCTCGGCGGGCAGTTCGTCCACCCGCCGCAGCAGCTCCGACTTGATCTTGCCCATCACCTCGGGCGCGCTGACCGCCGCGACCGCGAGCGGGGTGCCGTCGAAGACCGCGACGAGTGAGTTTTCCGATCGCTTCTGGCTCAGGGCGATTCGCGCGAAGCGCAGCGCGCCGGTGGTCTCGGTCAGCTCCTGGAACACCGGACTGATCCCCACCCGGGCCGTCGCCGTGTGCCCGAGCACCTCGACGAGGGTGCCGAGCGTGCCGGACGGCGCCGGATTGCGAACGTGCACGATTCCGGCTTGCAGGTCGGGCAGCAGCCGCCACGCCGAGCGGATGTCGCGGGCCCACAGCTTGTTCTCGATCGAGGGCAGGCCGGCCCTGCCGATCGCGGGCAGTTCCGCGGCCACGACGACGTACGGGCCCCCGGTGGGCAGCCGCAGTAGCTCGGCCGCCTCCCAGAGGCTGTGTGCGCCGGTCATCCGGCCCGACAAGAGCGCTTCGACCAAAGCGGACCGCTCTTCCTCGCGCTGAAACATCTGCGCCGTGAGCTGCTGGCGGTACGCGCCGCTCATCGCGTCGGTGAACGTCTCCTGGGCGAAGAAGACCCGCGCGGTCGCGTCCAGGATCGAGTCGGTGGGTATGTGCTCGGCCCGGGCGGTGGCGAGCGTCTGCTCCCACATGAACCGGAAACCGATCCGGTACGCGGTCATGACCGCCGGTAGGGGGACACCCGCCATGGCGCGCTCCGCGCCGGTCCGCTCGGCCGGAGCAACGTCGACGTCGGCGTCGCCGGCGAGGGCATGGAAGATGAAAGTGACGTTGGCCGAGCAACTTTCGGCGACCTGATCCGTCGTCACCAGGCCGCCGTCGCGATACGCGTCGATTTCACGGCACAGCACCTCGGCCATCGCCTTGCCCAATTCGGGGGCCCGGGCCAGCATCAGCCTGCCCAGCCTGACCACCTGCGGGTCGACTCCGGCGCCACCTTGCGCGGAGCGGGGTTTCGATGCCAAACCCATACCGGAAAACCCTAGGCCAGCGCCCGGGCGAATGTGGGCGGTAACACCAAACGGGCCCGGTCGTTGTTAGCGCGGACATTGTGGCGTCAGGGCCGCGGGATCACGCTTTAAACAAGCACTGCAACACTTCCCGGAGCGTCCCATGACCACCTTGAGCGCCAACCTCGTCTCGTCGATGCGACGGCACCCCGAGCGCATCGCGCTGCGCTACGACGACCTGACATTCACCTTCGCCGAATTCCACGCCGCCGCCGCGCGGGTGGCGGCGTTGCTGGAACGGGCCGGGATCCGTCCGGGGGATCGGGTCGGGGTGATGCTGCCCAACACACCGGCCTTCGCGCTCGCCTTCTACGGCATCATGTACCGCGGCGCGATCGCCGTCCCGATGAACCCGCTGCTGAAGGAGCGGGAGATCTCCTACTGCCTGTCGGACAGCGGCGCCGCCGCGCTGTTCGCCACACCGGCCTTCGCCGGCGAGGCCACCGCGGCCGCCGCGCACGTCGGGGCGCGGTGCTGGCTGGTCGATGACGCCGGCCTGATGGAGTTGATCGCCGAGGTGCCGGAGCAACAGACCGCGGTGGAGCGCGGCGGCCACGAGGTCGCGGTCATCGTGTACACCTCCGGCACCACCGGAAAACCCAAGGGCGCCATGCTCACCCACGACAATCTTCGGCACAACGCCGACGTCGGCGTGACCACGCTGCTCGAGTTGGGCCCGGATGACGTGGTGATGGGCTGCCTGCCCCTCTTCCATGTCTTCGGCCTCACCTGCGGGCTCAACGTGTCGGTGCGCGCCGGCGCGATGCTGACGCTCATTCCGCGCTTCGACCCGGTGAAGGCCGTCGAGGTGATCGAGCGTGACGCTGTCACGATCTTCGAGGGGGTGCCGACGATGTACTCGGCGCTGCTCGGCGTGGCGGATAGGGCCCCGAACGGCGCGCTGCGAAGCTTGCGCGCCTGCGCCTCCGGCGGGGCGGCGCTGCCCGTCCAGGTCCTCACGGACTTCGAGCGGGCATTCGACTGCGCGGTTTTAGAGGGGTACGGGCTGTCGGAAAGCACCGCCGTGGCGTCCTTCAACCACCCGCAGCGGCCGCGCAAGGCGGGTTCGATCGGCACGCCGGTCGAGGGTGTCGAGATGCGGGTCGTCGACCCGGCCGGGAGCGAGGTTCCCGAGGGCGAGGTGGGCGAGATCCAAATCCGCGGCCACAACGTGATGACGGGGTACTGGAACCTGCCGGAGGCGACGCAGGCCGCCATCACGTCCGACGGCTGGCTGAACAGCGGCGACGTCGGTCGCGTCGACGAAGACGGGTACTTCTACGTCGTCGACCGCACAAAGGACTTGATCATTCGCGGCGGCTACAACGTCTATCCGCGCGAGATCGAGGAAGTGCTCTACGAGCATCCGGCGGTGGCCGAAGCCGCCGTCATCGGCGTCCCGAACGAATACCTCGGCGAGGAGGTCGGCGCCGCCGTGGGGCTCAAGGAGGGCTGCGAGGCGACCCCGGAGGAACTCCGCGACTACGTCAAAACCCGGGTCGCCGCCTACAAATACCCGCGCCTGGTCTGGCTCGTCGACGAGCTGCCCAAGGGACCGACCGGCAAGGTCCAGAAGCGCGACATCACCGTTCCCGCAACAGAAAGCATGCGATAACCATGGCCACCCAAACCGCCAAAGCCGACGAGCTCGCCGTCCCGCTCGACCTGCTCTTGACGAGCGCCACCAAGCCGTTCGCCAGCCGGATGCTGCCCGACGACACCTGGACCCGCTTCGCCGTCAGCCTCGCCAGGCAGCCCGGCTGGGTGGCCGGCCGGATCGGTGCGCTCACCCGCGAGCTCGGCGCCGTCGCGGCGGGCAACTCGCACCGGGCGCCGGCCCGGGCCGACAAGCGATTCGCCGACCCGGCGTGGGAGCAGAATCCGGTGCTGCGCCGGATCATGCAGGCCTACCTCGCCGGCGCCGAGACCGCCGAGGGACTGCTCGCCGACGCCGGGCTGGACTGGCGGGACCAGGAGAGGATGCGCTTCGTCGTCGACAACCTGGTCGAGGGCCTGGCCCCCAGCAACAACCCGCTGATCAGCCCGCTGGGGTGGAAGGCGATGATCGACACCGGCGGGCTGAGCGCGGCGCGAGGCCTGAAAGCCTTTGCACGGGACATGCTTTCGAAGCCGCGGGTGCCAGCGATGGTCGAACCCGACGCCTATGTGGTGGGCGAAACCTTGGCCCTCACCAAGGGGGCGGTCGTGCTGCGGACGTCCATGTTCGAACTGATCCAATACGCCCCGCAGACCGCGAAGGTCCGTGAGGTGCCGCTGCTGTTGGTGCCGCCGGTGATCAACAAGTACTACATCATGGACATCGCGCCCGGGCGCAGCATGATCGAGTACTTCGTCGCGCAGGGCCAGCAGGTGTTCGTCATCTCCTGGCGCAATCCACAAAAGCGGCACCGGGATTGGGGCTTCGACGCCTACGGCGCGGCGATCATCGAGGCGATGGACGCGGTGCAGAAGATTGCTCGCACCGACCGCACCCACCTGCTGGCCACCTGCTCGGGCGGCATTCTGGCCGCGATGACGGCGGCCCACCTGGCCGACATCGGCGAGGGTGACCGGGTGGCGGGCCTCAACCTGTCGGTCACCGTGCTGGACGAGAACCGGGCGGGGCTGGCCGCCGCGGTGATGAGCGACCGCGCGGCCCACGCGGCGATCCGGGTCTCGAGCCGGAAGGGGTACCTGGACGGCCGCGACATGGCGGAGATGTTCGCCTGGCTGCGGCCCACCGACCTGGTGTGGCGGTACTGGGTGAACAACTACGTCCAGGGCCGCAAGCCGGCGCCGTTCGACGTGCTGTTCTGGAACGCCGACACCACCCGGATGACGGCCGCGTTGCACCGCGACATGGTGCTGATGGCCGTGCGCAACGCGCTCGTCACCCCGGGCGCGCTGACGATGCTGAACAGTCCGGTCGACCTGGGCAAGGTCACCGCCGACGCGTATATCGTCGGCGGCGTGGCCGACCACATCTCCCCTTGGCAGGCGACCTATCGCAGCGCCCGGTTGCTCGGCAGCAAGGACAACCGCTACGTGCTGTCCACCAGCGGCCACATCGCGGCGCTGGTCAACCCGCCGGGCAACCCCAAGGCTTCGTACCGGACCGGTCCGGTCGACGCGGAGGATCCGCAAGAATGGCTCGAGTCGTCGCAGAAGTCCAGCGACTCCTGGTGGCCGGACTACGTGCAATGGCTCGCCGAGCGCAGCGGCCCGGAGGTCAACGCCCCGAAAGCCCTTGGCGGCAAAGGGCTCCCGCCGCTCGGCCCCGCTCCCGGCGGCTACGTGATGGAGAAGTGAATGAAGCGTAGCCCACAGCAGAGGCGCCTGCGGGTGGTGCAGCCGAGCACGGTGGGCCAGGAGCGCTACCTCAACACCGGCGGGCAGCGAATCCGGGTGAACATCCGCCCGGGAACGGGCGTCCCGCTGGTGCTGTGCAACGGCATCGGGGCCAGCCTGGAGGTGCTCGACCCGCTGGTCGAGCAGCTGCCGATGACCGTGGTGAGGTTCGACGTGCCGGGTACCGGGGGATCGCCGACCTCGCCGCTGCCGTACGGCTTTCCCTACCTGGCCTGGGTCTTGGGGCGGGTGCTGTCCAAACTCGACATGGGCGTTGTCGACATCCTCGGGCTCTCCTGGGGCGGCGCGCTGGCGCAGCAGTTCGCTTTCCAGAATCCGCGCCGCTGCCGGCGCATGGTGCTGGTGGCGACGGGCACCGGCGTTCTCATGGTGCCCGCCAGCCCGTTCGTGTTGGCGAAAATGGCCACCCCGCGCCGGTTCTCGGATCCCAACTACGCCGCGGCGATCGCCGGTGACCTCTACGGCGGCACCGTCCGCGCTCACGGGGAAGACGTGGCCAAGTTGTTCGTGCGGCAGCTGCACGCCGGTTCGAAGATGGGTTACCTGCACCAACTGCTCGCCGGGGCGGTCTGGACGAGCCTGTTCGCGCTGCCCGCGGTGCGGCAGGAGACGCTGATCGTCGCGGGCACCGATGACCCGATCATCCCGGTGGCCAACGCCCACATCCTGCACCGGTTGCTGCCCCATGCGATGCTGCACCTGCATTCGGGCGGTCACATCGACATCGTGCACAACGCGACCGAACTCGCCCCCGTGATCGAGGGCTTTCTGAGCGAGGCGGGCGAGCGGGCCTAGGCGCGGATGTCCGCGGTGACCGCATTCGTCAACCGGACCAGGTCCTGCGGCGAAACGCCGACGTCCCAGCCGCGCCGGCCCGCACTGCAGTACACCCGATCCCAGGCGAGGGCGCCCGCGTCCAGCACGGTCGGCAGGGTCCTGCGTTGCCCGAACGGCGACACCGCGCCCACCACGTAGCCGGTGGCCCGCTCGGCGGCGGCGGGCTCGGCCATGCCGGCCTTGGCCACCCCGAGCGCCGCGGCGGCCGCCTTCAGTGAAAGCCGGTGCGGCACCGGCAGTATCGCGACGGCGAGCCCGCCCGGCACCGTGATCACCAGGGTCTTGAAGATCTGCTCGGGCGCGATGCCGCGGTCGGTCAGCGCGTGGACCGCCTCCGCGCCGAACGAGCGTTCGCGGCGATCATGGTCGAAGGCGACGACCTCGTGCGGCACACCGGCTTTCGCCAGCGCCGCCAGCGCGGGCGTCGCGGCGCGGGGCGTCAGGGCTCGGCCCGACTAGGGGCCCGAGTACCCCGGCGGGTTGACCCCGTCGACCCAGAAGTCGACGCCCAGCTGCCCGCCCGGCACGCAGTTGTACACCGACAGGTCGGAAACGCCGGACTCCAGCAGCACGTCCTCACACAGCAGCATGTTGCCGGTGTACTCGCGGGCGGGCTTGTTGAGGATGACGTAGGCCGCGTCGGAGTACACCTCGGGCTTGCGGGCGCGACCCATCGCCTCGTCACCGCCGAGCAGGTTCTGCACCGCGGCGGTGGCCACCAGCGTGCGCGGCCACAACGTGTTCGACGCGATGCCGGCGTCGCGCATCTCCTCGGCGATCCCCAGCGCGCACAGCGTCATACCGAACTTGGCCATCATGTAGGCGGTCGGCTTCAGCCACTCCTTGCCGAGCAACACCGGCGGCGACAGCGTCAGGATGTGCGGATTGTCCGCGGCCTTCAGGTGCGGGATGCAGGCCTGCGACACCGCGTACGTACCGCGCACCTGGATGCCGTTCATCAGGTCGAACCGCTTCATCGGCACCTCGGTGATGGACCCCAGGTTGATCGCCGACGCGTTGTTGACGCAGATGTCGATGCCGCCGAACTGCTCGACGGCCTTGGCCACCGCGGATTCGACGGACTCCGGATCGCGGACGTCCCCGACGATCGGCAGCGCCTGCCCGCCGGCCTCCTCGAGCTCCTTGGCGGCGGTGTAGACCGTGCCCGGCAGCTTCGGGTGCGGCTCGGCGGTCTTGGCGATCAGGGCGATGTTGGCGCCGTCTTGGGCGGCGCGTTTCGCGATCGCCAGGCCGATGCCACGGCTGGCGCCGGAGATGAACATGGTTTTGCCTTGCAGAGACATGGCGTCACAGTAACGCCCGGCGGCCGGCGGCCCGATCGGGGGACAGGCGGCCCAGAATGGCGCCGGGAAATAGCACGTCGGCCCCCGCTGTTGACACAGTCGGTCTCAAAAGTCATGCGGGCGCACCCGGGCGGACAGTGTCGGTGGCAGCCTCTAGATTGGGAGGAGCGGTTTGGTGTCAGCGGCGACGAGCCTGTTGGACCGTCCAATGGGTGCCGAGCAGTTGGCTTGCTTTGCAAGCCCGGTGGCGCTTTCAGCGCTGCCCGGTGACACCGCAGCAGAAGGGACCGGGGTACTCGACATGGCCGACATCGACGGCGCCACCGCAGCGGAGCTGCCCGATCCCGCGGCGCAGGAGACGGACGCGGAGCTGATGGCGCGCTTCGAGCGCGACGCGATTCCCCTGCTTGACCAGCTCTACGGCGGTGCGCTGCGCATGACGCGCAATCCCGCCGACGCCGAGGACCTGCTGCAAGAGACGATGGTGAAGGCCTACGCCGGCTTCCGCTCGTTCAGGGCCGGCACCAACCTCAAGGCGTGGCTGTACCGGATCCTGACCAACACCTACATCAACAGCTACCGCAAGCGGCAGCGGCAACCGGCGGAGTACCCGACCGAGGAGATCACCGACTGGCAGCTGGCGTCCAACGCCGAGCACTCGTCCACCGGATTGCGTTCGGCCGAGGTGGAGGCACTCGAGGCGCTGCCCGACAACGAGATCAAGGAAGCGTTGCAGGCGTTGCCGGAAGAGTTCCGGATGGCCGTCTACTACGCCGATGTCGAGGGTTTTCCGTACAAGGAAATCGCCGAGATCATGGATACGCCCATCGGGACGGTAATGTCACGGCTGCACCGCGGCCGGCGTCAACTGCGTTCGCTGTTAGCTGACGTGGCCAAGGAGCGGGGCTTCAACCGCGGACAGCAGGCGCACGAGGAGGTGTCGTCATGAGCGAGTTCTCCGGCTCCAGCGACACGTGCCCCAACGACGACGCCCACGGCGCCGTCGGCTGCGCCGAGGTGATCCGCCAGGTCTGGCTTCTGCTCGACGGCGAATGCACACCCGAATCCCGCGACCAGCTGCGCCGGCACCTCGAGGCGTGCCCCGGCTGCTTCAAGCACTACGGCCTCGAGGAGCGGATCAAGGCGCTGATCGCCACCAAATGCAAGGGCGAGAAGGCCCCCGAGGGCCTACGCGAGCGGCTACGCCTGGAAATCCGCCGGACCACCATCATCCGGGAATCGCAGTAGCGATCCTCAGGCGTTGGGCCGCTTGCCGTGGTTGGCCTTGCTGTGCTTGCGGTCGCGCTTCTTCCGGCCCCGTTTGGCCATGTTGGAATCCTCCGTTGATTGCGGGCGTCCGGCGCCCGTTAGCTTGCCTCACATTCTCGCACGGCCTGTCGGGGCCCGTGCGCCGCGGTGCGGCGGGGGCCTGTGGTTCGATATACCCGAGCCTGACGGAAGCTTGATGGACCAGCAGCCAGCCTGCGCGATGGCCGAAATGAGTGGGGTGAAGATGGCCGAGGATGTGCGCGCCGAGATTGTGGCCAGCGTGCTCGAAGTCGTAGTCAACGAGGGTGACCAGATCGGCAAAGGCGACGTCGTGGTGCTGCTGGAGTCGATGAAGATGGAGATTCCCGTCCTGGCAGAGGTCGACGGCACCGTCAGCAAGGTGAGCGTCTCGGTGGGCGATGTCATCCAGGCCGGCGACCTGATTGCCGTGATCAGCTAGCCCACGAAAGATCTTGAAGCCTTCTTGTCCAGCCGGGGGATGGCCCGGGGAGTGAGTGATGTCGACTCTCGGTGATCTGCTTGCCGAACACACCGTGCTGCCGGGCAACGCCGTGGACCACCTGCACGCGGTGGTGGGCGAGTGGCAGCTGCTGGCCGACCTGTCGTTCGCCGACTATCTGATGTGGGTTCGCCGCGACGACGGCACGTTGGTGTGCGTGGCGCAGTGCCGGCCCAACACCGCGCCCACCGTGCTGCTGACCGACTCGGTGGGCAGCGTGGTCGCCGCCGACCGGTTGCCGCTCGTCGCCGGAACCTTCGACTCGGGCACGGCGCAGCGGGATCACGATGCGGCACAACGGGATTCGTGGCTGCCCGGCCCGCACGTCGAGGCCTCCCCGGTGCGGTACGGCGGTCAGGTGGTGGCCGTGCTCACCCGGCACCAGACCGCCGTCGCCGCCGACCGCGCGTCCGGCCAGCTGGAAACGGCGTACCGCGACTGCGCCGGCGATCTCGTCCACATGCTCGCCGAGGGCACGTTCCCCGACGTGGGGGACGTGGTCATGTCGCGCTCCACCCCCCGGGCCGGCGATGGCTTCATCCGCCTGGACGTCAACGGCGTCGTCGCCTACGCCAGCCCCAACGCCGTGTCGGCCTACCACCGGATGGGCCTGACCACCGAGCTGGAGGGCCGCAACCTGGTCAAGGTGACCCGCCCGCTGGTCTCCGACCCGTTCGAGGCGCAGGAGCTGGCCGAGCACGTCCTCGACCTGCTGGCCGGCGGGCGCAGCATGCGCATGGAGGTCGACGCCGGCGGCGCCACGGTGCTGCTGCGGACGCTGCCGCTGGTGGTCGACGGCGCCAGCGCCGGGGCGGCGGTGCTCATCCGCGACGTGACCGAGGTCAAGCGCCGCGACCGCGCCCTGATCTCCAAGGACGCCACGATCCGCGAAATCCACCACCGGGTGAAGAACAACCTGCAGACCGTGGCGGCGCTGCTGCGCCTGCAGGCCCGCCGGACGGTCAACGCCGAGGGGCGCGAGGCCCTGATCGAGTCGGTGCGCCGGGTCTCGTCCATCGCCTTGGTGCACGACGCGCTGTCGATGTCGGTGGACGAGCAGGTCAACCTCGACGAGGTCATCGACCGGATCCTGCCGATCATGAACGACGTGGCGTCGGTGGACCGGCCGATCCGGATCAACCGGGTGGGCGACCTGGGTGTGCTGGACTCCGACCGGGCTACGGCCCTGATCATGGTGATCACCGAATTGGTGCAGAACGCCATCGAGCACGCCTTCGACCCGTCCTCCGAAGAGGGCTCGGTGACCATTCGGGCCGAGCGTTCGGCGCGCTGGCTCGACGTGGTGGTCCACGACGACGGCCGCGGGCTGCCGGAAGGCTTCAGCCTGGAGACGTCCGACAGCCTCGGCCTGCAGATCGTGCGGACGCTGGTGTCGGCGGAACTCGACGGCACGCTGGGCATGCGGCAGGCCCCGGCCCGCGGCACGGATGTGGTGTTGCGGGTGCCGATCGGCCGGCGGGCCCGGCTGGTTTTATAGGCGCACACAACAGCGCGGCCCCGACTTTCGTCGAGGCCGCACTGTTGGGTCTAACCGAGTCAGACTCCGCTACGGGCCTTCGTCCGGGCGTTGCGACGCTTGAGTGCGCGCCGCTCGTCTTCGCTCATGCCGCCCCAGACGCCCGAGTCCTGACCGGTGTTCAGGGCCCACGACAGGCAGTCCGTAGTCACCGGGCACCGATTGCAGACCAGTTTCGCGTCAGCGATCTGCGCGAGCGCCGGGCCGCTGTTCCCTACCGGGAAGAACAGCTCCGGGTCCTCGTCGCGACAGACCGCCTTGTGGCGCCAATCCATAAGTAGTTACTCCTCACTGAGTGCGCAGCAAGGCGCACGGCCAATTTCTTCGGCTGTTAACGCGTGCACAAGAAAAGGGTCCGTACCCCTATCTAAATTTCTGCATGCAACCTTTCGATCGTTTCACAGGCCCAACAGATGTCAATAGCGTGCGTTAGCTCGTGGGCTATCTCACTTCGATCGTTCGGTAGCCGAGCCATTACTCCGTTGTACTACACTGACTGGCCGATCTCGGGAAACGTCTTCGCCGCCCGGCCCGAGACCGCTTCGTTTGCGCAGGTCAGACGGTACTTTTGCGCGGGGGTGCGACGACGGCCAGTGCGTCCGGGACCGACCGGAAAGTCATGGTTTCGCGCACGCCGAGGTAATCGCCGTCGAACTGGCAGGCGACCGGGCCGCCGGTCGAGGTGACTCGCAGGCAGGGCACGTCGTCGTCGGTGATCAGGTGGTCGAACGCGAACTTGGGGTGCTTGGCGAACATCTGCCGCACGATGCGCAGGGTGGGGATCGTTTTCATGCTCAGGGGGGCGAACACCCCGAGCCCCGATTCGAAGGTGCAGCCGGGGTTGGTCCATACCGGCCGTTCGTTGGCGAATGTCCAGGGGCTGGAGTTCGAGACGAACGCGAAGCTCACCCCCGTGATGGGTTCGCGGCCGGGCAATTCGAGGGTCAGCATCGGCTCGCGGCGGGTGTAGCCCCACACCGCCGGCACCGCCGCGCGAATGTAGCGCCACGCGGTGACCTTGCCGCCTTTGTCCCGTTCGGCCTCGACCGCGGCCACGACCTCCGCGTCGACGCCCATCCCCGTGTTGAACACGGCCCACCGCTCGCCGCAGTCGATCAGCCCGATGCGGCGCCAGGTGTGGTGGCGGCGGTAGTCGTCGAGCAGCTGAATGAGCTGGTTGGTGGCGGCCACCGGGTCGCGCGAGATCCCCAGCGACCGCGCCAGCACGTTCGCCGAACCGCCGGGAACCACCGCTACCGCCGGCACCGGGCCGGTGGGCTCCGGCGTCGCACCCGGACGGCCGAGCAGGCCGTTGACCACCCCGCTCACGGTGCCGTCGCCGCCGTGCACCACCACCAGGTCGACACCGTCGGCGACCGCCTTCTCCGCCAGTTCGGTGCCGTGACCGCGGTGGTTCGTGTGTTCGACGGTGAGCTGCAGGCGGCTCTTGAGCGCGTGCGCCAGCAGGTCGCGACCGGCCGGGGTGGTGG
This sequence comes from Mycobacterium sp. UM_11, assembly GCF_001414075.1. Lineage (NCBI taxonomy): Bacteria > Bacillati > Actinomycetota > Actinomycetes > Mycobacteriales > Mycobacteriaceae > Mycobacterium > Mycobacterium sp. UM_11. Next base: position 73,837 of record NZ_LATC01000003.1, read on the forward strand.
AGGTGGCTGTGGGGTTCACGATCAGCACGGCGCGCATGAAGCACGAGCTTATGCGGGGTCGGTAAGACCCGGCTGTGGAGCCCGCGCGCGTGACTACGCTGACGCGGGTGACAGTCTTCCGCGACAACCACGGCTCCGCCCCGGCCGCCGTGCGCGGCGCCGGGCTCCTGGTGCTGGCGCAGGGAGCGGCCGCGCTGGTCATGGCGGCGGTGCTGGTGGTGCGCGGCATCGCCGGGTCCGACCAGCACGTGGTCAACGGCTCCCCGGCGAGCGGGTGGTACGCCCAGGGAACGGCGGTCTTCTTCGTCCTGATCGGCGCGGTGGTGCTGGCCGCCGGTCGCGCGCTCCTGCGCGGAAAGCGCTGGGGGCGTGGGCTGGCCGTGATCACCCAGCTGCTGTTGGGGCCGGTGGCCTGGTACCTGACCGTCGACTCGCACCGGCCCGGCTTCGGGATTCCCGCTGGAATCGCGGCGCTGGTCGTGCTGGGCCTGCTCTTCAGCCCCGCGGGCCTGCGCTGGGCCGCCGGCGGCGATCAGGGCGACTCCGCCAGCTCGGCCAACCGCGGGCCCGACAGCCGGTAGGTGGTCCACTCCCGCTGCGGTTCGCCACCGACGCCGTCATACAGCGCGATGGCGTCGGCGTTCCAATTGAGCACCGCCCAGGACAACCGCGTGTAGCCGTTTTGGAGGCATTCGGCCGCCAGCGTGGCCAGCAGGGCGCGGGCCAGGCCGCGGCGGCGAAATCCCGGGCGCACGAACAGGTCTTCGAGGTAGACGCCCGCTACGCCGTCCCAGGTGGAGAAGTTGAGGAACCACAGCGCCATCGCACCGATCTCCCCGTCGACCTCCGCGACGTGCCCGTACAACGTCGGCGTCGCACCGAAAAGCGCTGCGGCAATCTGTTTTTCGGTGACCGTGCATTGATTCGCGGCGCGTTCGAATTCGGCCAGCGCGTGAATCATTTCGGCGATCGCGGCGGCGTCGTCGGGCCTGGCGCGGCGAATGGTCATTGCTCGACGTCCAAGGCGTTGAGAATTGTGGCGAATTTGGTTGTGGTTTCCGCGACTTCCTCGTCGGGGTCGGATTCGGCGACGATGCCGCCGCCGGAGCGGGCGAGCGCGGTGCGGCGGTCCGCCGACAGCTGCGCGCAGCGGATGGACACCACCCAGCGGCCGTCGCCCCGGGCGTCGCACCAGCCCACCGCCCCCGCGTAGAAGCCGCGGTCGCCCTCCAGCTCGGCGATGAGCTCGAGGGCGGCCTTGGTCGGCACCCCGCCGACCGCCGGGGTCGGGTGCAGCGCCAGGGCCAAATCGATTGCGGTGGTTGATATGTCGCGGAGCCGGCCGCTGATCGGTGTGCACAGGTGCCACACCGCCGCGGTGTGGCTCAATTCCGGCTCGGCGGCGACCGTGAGCTCGTCGCACAGCGGCTCCAGGGCGGCCCGAATGGTCTCGATGACCAGCTGATGCTCGTGGCGGTCCTTGGCCGAATGAGCCAGTGCGGCGCCGCTGGCGGCGTCGGCTTGCGGGTCGGCGGCGCGCGGGGCCGACCCGGCGAACGGCCGGCAGGTGACGCGGTCCCCGGACCGCGCCACCAGCAGCTCCGGGCTGGCGCCGACCAGCGCCGCGCCGGCGTAGTCGCCGCCGGCGGCGGTCAGGTCCACCAGATAGCCGTAGGCGGCCGGGTCCGCCGCGACGAGCCGGCGCAGGATGACGCGGGCGTCCAGGGGGGCGTCGGCGACCAGCCGCAGCGCGCGGGACAGCACCACCTTGCTCAGCAGGCCGTCGGGCGCGACGAGCTGGTCGCGGGCCCGGCTGATGCGGCGGCGGTAGTCGTCCTGCGACGGGTCGGCGGCGGCGATCCGCACCGACGGCAGCGGCCCGGTCGGCCAGTCCGGCGGCGCGGCGGTGCGGCGCACGGTGTCGGGTGTCAGCAGCGCCGCGGGGCGATCCACGTCAAACGGCAACGCGCCCAACACTATTGGCGCAGATCCAGAACGCAGCGCGTCCTGGGCGGCCGCCACGTCGCGGTAACGCTCCCGCACGCCCTCGGCGACCAGGGTCTGGTTCGGTCCGCACAGTGCGAACGGCGGCTGGATGCTCACCCCGGTTTGATGGCCTGCGGCTGGCTGGTCAACCCGAGCGCGGCGAGTTGGCGCACCCCGTGCTCGAAACCGCACACCGCGATGGAGCCGGCCAGCATCCAAAACCGGCTGCCTTCAACCAGCGGTAGCTCCACCCAGCGCGTGATGACCGAGCGGGAGAAGTGACTGTGCCCGACGAACACCACATCCCGGTCGCTCATGTGCTCCAGCGCGAACGCGACGGCCCGATCTGCGCGGTCGCTGACCTGCGCCACGCTCTCGCCGCCGGGGCAGCCGTGCGTCCACACCAGCCAATCGGGATCCGATTCGTGGATCTGCGGGGTGGTCAGGCCCTCGTATGCGCCGTAATCCCATTCGGCCAGCAGGGGAGAGACCTCGTCGACGTCGAGCCCGGCCAACTTGGCCGTCGTCAGCGCGCGGATGCGCGGGCTGCTGACCACCAGCGGATCGGTGAGGTTGAGTTCGCGCAGGACGCGGCCGGCGAGCTCGGCCTGGACGCGGCCGGTGTCCGTGAGCTCCAGGTCGGTGCGGCCCGTGTGCTGGCCGGATTTCGACCACTCGGTCTCGCCGTGGCGGAGCAGTACCAATCGGTGATTGTGCAGGCCCATATCGACCGATTCTGCCGGACGACATGCCGGGCCCGTCGGCCGCAGCACGCGGCGATCGAACATGCCAGGATGGGCACTGTGACCGTGGCAACAAGGAGGGGCGGGCGCTGGTGACTAAGACCCGGGTATTGGCCGTGGCCAACCAGAAGGGCGGCGTCGCCAAGACGACGACCGTTGCCTCGCTGGGCGCGGCGATGGTGGACGAGGGTAACCGGGTGCTGTTGGTGGACCTGGATCCGCAGGGCTGCCTGACGTTTTCGCTCGGCCAGGATCCCGACAAACTCCCGGTGTCGGTGCACGAGGTGCTGCTGGGCGAGGTCGAGCCCAATGCGGCGCTGGTCACCACGATCGAGGGCATGACGCTGCTGCCGGCCAACATCGACCTGGCGGGCGCCGAGGCGATGCTGCTGATGCGCGCCGGCCGCGAATACGCGCTCAAGCGTGCGCTGGCCAAGGTCGCCGACGACTTCGACGTGGTCATCATCGACTGCCCGCCGTCGCTGGGGGTGCTCACCCTCAACGGGTTGACCGCCGCTGACGAGGTGATCGTGCCGCTGCAGTGCGAGACGCTCGCCCACCGGGGCGTCGGTCAGTTCCTGCGCACGGTCGCCGACGTCCAGCAGATCACCAACCCCGACCTGCGGCTGCTCGGCGCGTTGCCGACGCTGTACGACTCGCGGACCACGCACACCCGCGACGTGCTGGCCGACGTCGCCGACCGCTACAACATGCCGGTGCTGGCCCCGCCGATCCCGCGCACCGTGCGGTTCGCAGAGGCCAGCGCCTCGGGTTCGTCGGTGATGGCCGGGCGCAAGAACAAGGGCGCGTCGGCCTACGGCGAGTTGGCGAAGGCGTTGCTCAAGCACTGGAAGACCGGCAAGCCCCTGCCGACGTTCGCCGTCGAGGTCTAGCGGTTGGGGCGAGCAGCCGCAAACTCGCACGCCGACCGGCGCTTTCATGCGATTTTGCGTCTGCTCGGCCGACGCGATATCAGCCCAGGGCCACCACGGTGTCGCCGCGCTGCTCGAACACCCGGGATCCCGCGACGGCCGGAACGACCGCGCGCCCCGGCGGGCTCGGCGCCCGGTTCACGGTGAGGTAGCGCTCGGGGGCGCCGCTGAGCGGGTCGTAGACGCCGATCGCGCCCGTGACCGGCACCAGCAGGCGGCCCGCCATCATCGCGCCCGGCCCCAGCGGCACGGTCGTGTCGCCGGCGGCGATGGTGTAGCGCAACGTCAGATTGCCGGTGTCGAACGCCAGCACGGAATCGCCGGTCCACCAGGTGATCAGGCTGCCCGCGTGCGAGACCGCCCCTGGGCTCGACGGCGGCTTGGGTAGCAGGGTGCTCGACACGGTGGTGCCGGTCTCGTCGACCACGTCCACCCGGGGCCGCGGCGAGGGCAGGTAAACCGCGGTGTTGTTCTCCCACACGGTGAGCACCCGCGCGCCCGAGTCCGCCGCGATCCCGGGTTCCGCCACCACCCGCTGCTGGGGCTCGTCGTCATCCTTGCCCGGCCGCAGCAGCACCAGCCGCAGGTCGGCCTGGTTCACGCAGGCCTCCAGCACCGACACCGCCGACGAGCTGGCGGCCGCCGAGACCAGCTTGCAGCCCGAGTGCAGGCCGCGTGCCGAGGGCTTCACCCTGGCGTCGGTCTCGCCGTAGGCCACCATCCGGACCATGTCCGAGCGCCACAGCTCCAGGCGGGTGTCGCCGGCCGACAGCACCGTCGTGCCGTCTGAGGACAGCTGGACGTGCTGGTCGGCGTAGCCGCTGCGGGCGGGCCCGCGACGCCCCGTTGCGCCGTCGAGCGTGCTCACCTGCCCACACCCGCGGTCGTCGGAATAGACGGCGACGGCGTAGTGGTAGATCCAGGACACCCCGCACAGGCCGCCGTCCCGCTCATAGCTCCACTGGGACTTGCCCGAGCCGGGGTCCCGCCCGTCGACCCGGTGGCCGTCGCCGGTAACGACGGTCCCGCCCACCGTCACGGGTGCGGTGGTGGCCGGGCTGGCCGCGGTCCACAGCTCTTTGAGCGTGGTCGGCACCTGCCGGGCCGGGGTCGGGTTGGGCGCGGGAACGGCGGCGGGGCGGCTGATGGTGGCCCGGGCGTCGCTGGTCCACCAGATCAGCGCGGCGACGGCGGCCACCACGACCGCGATCGCCACGGCGGCCAGGACGTCGCCCCTGGTCCGGCGCTCGGGTCTGACCATCCGTGGGTGCGCGGCTCAGTTGGCGGGCGCGCCGGCTTCGGCGGGCTTGCGGCGACGACGGCGACGCCGGCCGTTTCCGGAGTTGCCGGACCCCTCCGCCGCGGCTTCGCCGTTGGAACCGCCCGCCGCGGCGTTCCCGTCGGGATGTCCGGAAACCGGCTGGCCGCCGCGGGTGCGACGGCGCGGTGCGCCCGAGCGGGCGCGGCCGGACCGCTCGGCCTTCTGGCCGTCACGCTCGCTCGTGCGGCGCTGGCCCTGCGGCTTCTTCGGTGTGCCGATGCTGCCGCGCGCCGCGGCGGGGATGCCCATCTCTTCGTAGAGGTGCGGCGAATTCGAGTAGGTCTCGGCGGGCTCGGGGTTCTCCAGGCCCAGCGCCTTGTCGATCATCGACCACCGGGGCAGCTCGTCCCAGTCCACCAGGGTGACCGCGATACCGGTTTTTCCGGCGCGGCCGGTCCGACCGATGCGATGCACGTAGGCCTGTTCGTCCTCGGGAATCTGGTAGTTGATGACGTGGGTGATGTCGTCGATGTCGATGCCGCGCGCGGCCACGTCGGTGGCGACCAGCACGTCGATGTCGCCGCTGCGAAAGGCCTTGAGCGCCTTCTCGCGGGCGATCTGCCCCAGGTCGCCGTGCACCGCACCGACCTTGAAGCCGCGCTCGGCCAGTTCGTCGGCGACCTTCTGCGCGGTGCGCTTGGTGCGGGTGAAGATCATCGTCGCGCCGCGGCCCTCGGCCTGCAGCACCCGGCTCACCAGTTCCACCTTGTCCAGCGCGTGGGCCCGGTAGACGAACTGCTCGGTGGTGTCGTGCGTGGCGGCCGAATGCGGCGCCTCCGCGCGGATGTGGGTGGGTTGGTTCATGAACGTGCGGGCCAGCGTGATGATCGGGCCGGGCATGGTCGCCGAGAACAGCATGGATTGCCGGTCCTCGGGGATCTGGCGCAGGATGCGCTCGATGTCGGGCAGGAAGCCCAGGTCGAGCATCTCGTCGGCCTCATCGAGCACCAGGACCGACAGCCCGCCCAGCTGCAGGTGGCCCTGCTGGGCCAGGTCGAGCAGCCGGCCGGGGGTGCCCACGACGACGTCGGCGCCGGCGCGCAGCGCCTCGATCTGCGGCTCGTAGGGGCGACCGCCGTAGATCGAGACGACGCTCAGCGGACGGTCGCCATCGGCCTTGAGGTACTTCGCCGCGGTGGCGAGGTCACCGTGGACCTGCAGGCACAGCTCACGGGTGGGCACCACGATCAGGGCCCGGGGGGTGCCGTTGAGCTCCCGCACGCCGACTCCGGACGTGATGCGGTTCAACAGCGGCACGCCGAAGGCGAAGGTCTTGCCCATGCCGGTGCGGGCCTGGCCGATCAGGTCGTCGCCGGCGAGGGCCAGCGGCAGGGTGAGTTCCTGGATCGCGAAGGGACGCTCGATGCCCTTCTCCGCGAGGGCGCGGACGATTTCGTCGCGAACGCCGAGATTGGCAAAAGTCATTTCAGTTGTGTCGGTGAGTGCGCTCATGCGTGGGTAGTAAGCCTTTCGGTGACATATCGGTTTGTGTCGGTGTTTCTCTGTCGCGGTCACGCGCGCACGAGTTCCGACTCCGAATACGTCGCCGAGTCGCGGGCCCCTGCTCGATCTGGGTGGGCCAGCTGTGCACGCACATTTCGCCGATAGCGGCTCGGAAAAAGAAATACAGCCGCTATCTACATCCATGATAGCTGGTCGACAGCTGGCACCCAGTTGGCGCCGGGTCCGCCGACTAGAGTGTTGCCATGACCCGGCCCTCTTGCGAGCCCTCCGAAGCCGACCTCGAAGCCGACCGGGCGGACGATTCGCCCGCCCCACGGCTGTCGGCCGACCACCCGGGCGTCAACGAGTTGTTCGCGGTCTTGGCCTACGGCGAGATCGCCGCGTTCTACCGGCTCACCGACGAGGCGCGGATGGCCCCTGACCTGCGCGGACGCATTTCGATGGCGAGCATGGCCGCCGCCGAGATGCAGCACTACGAGCTGCTGCGCGACGCCCTGGAAAGCCGGGGCGTCGACGTGGTGTCGGCCATGTCGAAGTACGTCTCGGCGCTGGAGAACTACCACCGGCTGACGATGCCCAGCACGTGGCTGGAGGCCCTGGTGAAGACCTACGTCGGCGACGCGCTGGCCGCCGATCTGTACCTGGAGATCGCCGACGGCCTGCCCGACGAGATCGCCCACGTGGTCCGCGCGGCGCTGTCGGAGACCGGGCACTCACAGTTCGTCGTCGCCGAGGTGCGCGCCGCGGTGACCGCCAGCGGCAAGCAGCGCAGCCGGCTGGCGCTGTGGTCGCGTCGCCTGTTCGGTGAGGCGATCACCCAGGCCCAGTTCCTGCTGGCCGACCACGACGAACTGGTCGACCTCGTGGTTTCGGGAGCGGGCAGCCTGGGTCAGCTGAGCGCGTTCTTCGACCGGCTGCAGCACACCCACGACCGGCGGATGCAGGAGCTGGGCCTGAGCTGACGACCCATCGGACTCAGCGCCGGCAGGTCGCCAGGCTCGAGTTCGTGGTCGACGCGGCCACCAGCTGACCGGCGGCGTTGACGATCGAGCAGTTGAGCTGGCCGTAGAAGCTGGTCGCGACCACCGACGGGGTTTGCACGCCGGGGTTCAGGATGACCGCCTTGGTCCACGGCAGCGACACGTTGAACTCGGTCTGCGAGTAGCCCTGCCCGTCGGTGTAGACGATGTTCACCAGGTCCAGCAGCTGCTTGGTGCCCGTCACGCTGTAGACGACGGTGCGCGGGTTCAGCGCGGCCGGCGGCGGGGGCGTCAGCGTCAGGGGTGGAGCGGCGGTGGGCGTCGCCGTCGGCAGGGTCGGCGAGGCGCTCGGCGTGGTCACGGTGGTGACCGTCTCGGGTGGCAATTGGGATGGGCTGGGCTGCGCGCTCGGCGGGGCGGAGCTCCTCGTCGTCGCCGGAGCGGACGTCACCGGCTGGGGCGCCGGCGCCACCGTTGCCTTGGTGGTGGCGCTGTCGCCGCTGTTGATGATGACGGCGGTCGCGATCGCGCCGACGGCCACGACGGCGCCCAGGATCGCCGTGAGCGGACGCCAGCGCAGCTCGGCCGGCCAGCCGGTCCAGTTGTAGTCGCCCTCGGGCAAGGCGCCGGCACGGTAAAGCTCATCGGTCTGGTCGTCGGGGTAATCCCGCACCTCGTCGAGATCGGCCAGTGTGGTACCCATGGGGCCGAAGTTAGCGATGAGAAAACACGGATCGGGCTTGGGACCCGGCTCCGAGACGAGCTGCAAGCGAATCGTTATCCGTTCGCGACCGGCGTTTCGCTCAGCGCGAAGCGCGCGGCGGGGGCCGTGGCCGATGCGGGCCCGCGCCGTCCACTAGCCTGCAGCTGACAGGTCTGTCGACTTCAATACCAACGGAAAGGGGTGACCGTGGAGGTCAAGATCGGTATTACGGACAGTCCGCGTGAGCTGGTGCTCTCCAGCGCGCAGACGCCGGCCGAAGTCGAAGAGCTCGTCAGCGCCGCGCTGAGCGAGGGATCGGGCCTGCTGAGGCTGACCGACGAGCGGGGACGCCGGTTCCTGGTTCACACCAGCAAGATCGCCTACGTCGAGATCGGTCCGGCCGACGCGCGCCGCGTCGGCTTCGGCATCGGCGCCGAACTGCCCAAACTCACCGGCAGGGGCGCTAAAGGCGAGTAAGCGGCACGTGTGACAGCCCGCCCCAGGCGAACTGGACGGTGCCCTCGACGGCGTCCGCCTTGGAGATCGGGCGGTCGGAGTCGAGCCAGTAGCGGGCGCAGTCGACGCTGACGCCGACCAGCCCCACGGCGATCATCCGGGCGCGATGCGGGTCGAGCCCCGAATCCTCGCTGATCAAGGCGAATACGGCGTCGATGCACGATTCGGTGGCGACGCGCACCTGCGCGGCCACCTCCGGCTCGGTGACGTAATCGTTTTCGAAGATCAGCCGGTAACCCTGGCTGTCGTGCTCGATGAAGTCGAAGAACGCCTGGACCGCCGCGTGCAACCGCCTGCGGTTGTCGGTGGTGGTGTTCAACGCCTGCTGCACGCCCGAGACCAGGTTCTCGACGTGCCGGGCGAGCACCGCCAGGTACAACTCGAGTTTGCTCGAAAAGTGTTGATAGAGAACGGGTTTGCTGACACCGGCCCGGTCGGCGATCTCGTCCATGCCGGCGGCGTGGTAGCCGCGATCGACGAAGACGTCGCTGGCGACGACGAGCAGCTGCCCGCGGCGCTCGTCCCGGGGCAACCGGTTGCCGCGCCGGCTCGAAGCCGCGACGCCGTCCCCCGGCCGAGCGCGGTCGGCCGACCTGACGGCGCGCCGCGCCGCGGGTTTGGCGAGTTCGCTCATCGAGTCCTCATCTGATGTGTGGGCAACCGGCCGCCGGCATACTGCGCCAGCCGCGCGCGGCTCGTGGCACAGACCTTACTACCCATGTGGTTCGGTTGATCGGCGTTGCCGCCGTCGTCGCTGGCAGAAGTGGTGTCGTGCGGCGCATTCGGGCGCGCCACGGACGGGCCCGCCGGATGACTGTGTAATCCTGGGGAAATGACGTCCCAGCGGCCTTCGCGCGGCACCGGTCGCGTCCCGGTGCTGCGCGACGAGTGGCGCGAACCGCTGCGGGCCCTGCGCGACCCGATCGCCCGCGACGCTGGACGCACCCGCGCCGGCCGGGAGCGGCCGAACCAGTGGCGCAAGCAGACGCGGCTGGGGCGGTTCGTGTCCACCTACGGCTGGCGCGCCTACGCGCTGCCGGCCTTGGTGGCGCTCACCGTGGTGGTCGTCTACCAGACCGTCACCGGCACCACCGTGACCAAGCCGACGGCGAGTCAGCCCATTCAGAGCCCGCAGGCGATCGACGCGGTCGGCACCTCGATCATCGACGCGCCACCGCGTGGGCTCGCCGCGTTCGACGCCAACCTGCCGGCCGGGACGCTGCCCGACGGCGGCCCGTTCACCGAGGCGGGCGACAAGACGTGGCACATCGTGCCGGGCACCACGCCGCAGATCGGCCAGGGCACCGTCAAGGTGTTCCGGTACACCGTCGAGGTGGAAAACGGCATCGACCCCACGATGTTCGGCGGCGACGAGGCGTTCGCCGAGATGGTCGACCAGACGCTCGGCAACCCCAAGGGCTGGACGCACAACCCGCAATTCGCGTTCGTTCGGATCGATAACGGCAAGCCCGACTTCCGCATCTCGCTGGTCTCCCCGGTGACGGTGCGCGGTGGCTGCGGCTACGAATTCCGGCTCGAAACCTCCTGCTACAACCCGGTTTACGGGCCGGACCGCGAGTCGCGGGTCTTCATCAACGAGGCCCGCTGGGTGCGTGGAGCCGTGCCGTTCGAGGGCGACGTCGGTTCCTATCGGCAGTACGTGATCAACCACGAGGTGGGGCACGCCATCGGGTACGTCCGCCACGAGCCGTGCGAGCAGCAGGGCGCCCTGGCGCCGGTGATGATGCAGCAGACGTTCTCCACGTCGAACGACGACGCCGCCAAGTTCGACCCGGATTTCGTCAAGGCCGACGGAAAGACCTGCCGGTTCAATCCGTGGCCGTTCCCGATCGCCTGACCGCGGCCAGTTGAATTCATTGCCGTCCACCGCGGCTGCTGCTGTGATGGATACCGACGACGAACCGCAACGCGAGACCGAGGAGATGTTCGGGCGTGTCGAGTTCCCAGACAGCGCTGCCGCCCCTCGTGGCGCCGGCAGACCAGCTGACGCGCGATGAGGTGGCCCGCTACAGCCGCCACCTGATCATCCCCGACCTGGGCGTCGACGGGCAGAAGCGGCTCAAGAACGCGCGCGTGCTGGTGATCGGCGCCGGTGGGCTGGGCGCGCCGACGCTGCTCTACCTGGCCGCGGCGGGCGTCGGGACGCTCGGCATCATTGACTTCGACGTCGTCGACGAGTCCAACCTGCAGCGCCAGATCATCCACGGCGTGGCCGACGTCGGGCGGTCCAAGGCCCGGTCGGCGCGCGAGTCGATCGCCGCGATCAACCCGCTGGTCACCGTGCGGTTGCACGAGTTCCGGCTGGACTCCAGCAACGCCGTCGAGCTGTTCGGGCAGTACGACCTGATCGTGGACGGCACCGACAACTTCGCCACCCGGTATCTCGTCAACGACGCGGCCGTGCTGGCCGGCAAGCCCTACGTGTGGGGGTCGATCTACCGCTTCGAGGGCCAGGCCTCGGTGTTCTGGGAGGACGCCCCCGGCGGGCGGGGCCTCAACTATCGCGACCTGTATCCGGAGCCGCCGCCGCCCGGCACGGTCCCGTCGTGCGCCGAGGGCGGCGTGCTGGGCATCGTCTGCGCGTCCATCGCGTCGGTGATGGGCACCGAGGCGATCAAGCTCATCACCGGCATCGGCGAATCGCTGCTGGGCCGGCTGCTGATCTACGACGCGCTGGAGATGTCCTACCGCGCCATCGCAATCCGCCGGGAACCCGATGACGCCTTGCGGCCGAAGATCACCGAGCTGATCGACTACGAGCAGTACTGCGGCGCGGCCCCCGACGACCAGGGCGTCACCGGATCCGCGATCACCCCGCGGGAATTGCGCGACATGCTGGACTCGGGCAAGAAGCTGGCGCTGATCGACGTCCGCGAGCCCGTCGAATGGGAGATCAACCACATCGACGGGGCCCGGCTGATCCCGCAGTCGTCGATCAATTCCGGTGAGGGCCTGGCAAAGCTGCCGCACGACCGCACGCCGGTGCTCTACTGCAAGACGGGGGTGCGCTCGGCCGAGGCGCTGGCGGTGGTGCGCAAGGCCGGATTCGCCGATGCGGTGCATCTGCAGGGCGGGATCGTGGCGTGGGCGCAGCAGATGCAACCCGACATGGTGATGTACTGACCCGGAACGCTTGTTGGACTCGTTTAGAGTACCGGTGTGAATGTCGAGCCACCGCCGGAGCATGTGCTGGCGGCGTTTGGCTTGACCGGCGTGCAGCCCGTCTATCTGGGGGCCAGCTGGGAGGGCGGCTGGCGCTGCGGCGAAGTCGTTCTTTCGCTGGTGGCCGACCACGCCCGGGCGGCATGGTCGGCCCGGGTGCGCGAGACATTGTTCGTCGACGGCGTCCGGCTGGCCCGACCGGTCCGCTCGACGGACGGGCGGTACGTGGTTTCCGGGTGGCGGGCGGACACCTTCGTCGCGGGCACGCCCGAACCCCGGCATGACGAAGTGGTCTCGGCGGCGGTGCGGCTGCACGAGGCGACCGGCAAACTGGAACGCCCCCGATTCCTGACCCAAGGCCCCACCGCGCCCTGGGGAGACGTGGACATCTTCATCGCCGCCGACCGCGCCGCGTGGGAGGAGCGGCCGCTGGCCTCGGTGCCGCCGGGCGCCCGGACGGCCCCGCCGACGGCCGACGCCGAGCGGTCGGTGGAGCTGATCAACCAGCTGGCCACGCTGCGCAGGCCGACCAAGAGTCCCAACCAGCTGGTGCACGGGGACCTTTACGGCACAGTGCTTTTCGTCGGCACCGCCGCCCCGGGGATCACCGACATCACCCCCTACTGGCGGCCCGCGTCGTGGGCGGCCGGGGTCGTCGTCGTCGACGCCCTGTCCTGGGGCGAGGCCGACGACGGACTCATCGAACGCTGGAGTGCGTTGCCCGAGTGGCCGCAGATGTTGTTGCGCGCCTTGATGTTTCGCCTGGCGGTCCATGCGCTGCACCCGCGGTCGACGGCCGAGGCGTTTCCCGGCCTCGCCCGCACCGCGGCGCTGGTCCGCCTGGTGCTCTAGCGCCGGAATTCGTAGCGGACCTCACCCAGCGCGATCTTGCCGTCGGTGGCCAGGATCCCCTCGGCCCGCAGCAGCTCCAGCTGCCGGGTGGTCAGATGACGCGCGGGGCGCCCCGAGGCGGTGATCACCCGGTGCCAGGGCAGGTCCGAGGAGTCGGTCCGCATGATCCAGCCGACGATGCGCGGGCTGGAAAGCCCTGCGACAGAAGCGATGTCGCCGTAGGTGGCGACCCGGCCGGCCGGAATGGCCGCGACCAGCGCGCGCACCCGCTCGACCTGCTCGTCGGTCACCGGCGCCACGATCAGCGGGCTTCCAGCAATTCGCGCGTCAGCGCGGCGACGTCGGCCGCCGCGGCGTAGGGCACCATGTGGTTGCAGTCGAAATCCAGCAGCCGGAAATCGGACCCCAACCGTTGCTGCAGCGCCGCGACGAGTTCGTCGCTGACATACGGCGGCGAGGTGCGCTTCGCGCGCACCAGCACCGTCGGCGTCCCGGCCGGGGGGAGCACCGCGTCGCGGGCCAGCTCGCTCCAGTACGCCATCATCGCCGGCAGGCTGACGCGCCAGCCGTACCGGCCGCTCGGCAGCGCGATCAGGTGCTCGTCGAGCTCGGCGTCCAGCAGCGCGGGGTCGACGTCGGACCACGACCCGTGCACCTTCTCCAGGCGCGCCTCCTGCGCGTCGGGGTAGTCGGGCGAGGACAGCATCGCCTCGGCGATCTCGCGCATCCACTCGCCGTCCAATCCGACCGCCGGGTCCAGCAGCAGCAGCGCCGCCACCCGGTCCGGGCGCGCCGCGGCCAGCTGCATCGCGAGCGCCCCGCCGAACGAGTGCCCGACGATCAACACCGGCGGGCCGGCTTCGCCGTCGAGCAGCGCGGCCATCGCGGCGACGTTGGCGTCGATGGTCCACGGCGCCGCCCACGACGACCGGCCATGGCCGATCAGATCCGGTGCCGCGAACGGGATTTCGGGCAGCAGGCCGGCCAGCTGCTGCCAGCGCTGCCCGTGGCCGGTCAGCCCGTGCAGCGCCAGCACCCGGACCGGATTCGGCGGGCCGTAGCGGTGCACGTGGAGGGTGGCGGTCACGGGTCGATCGTGCCGGCTCAGCGGTCGTCGTCCCAGTCGTCCTCGGTGGGAACGACGTAGGCCTGCTCGATCACGTCGGCCTCGTTGGCCTCCCGGTCGGCGGCGGTCAGATAGTCGATGTCCAAGCCGGCTTCGTCGTCGTCGGCGTCGACGGGTTGCAGTTGTTCCGCGGCGTCGCCCTCGGGCGCTTCGTCGTCGGGAAAGTCCGTCACGGTTACCTATCCCTCCATTGGTCGGCTGCTCGCGGCTCCATCGTAGGGGCCGGCGGCGCCGCCGGTCGGGCCGACTTGTCGGACCCTGGTGGTTGCATGCAGCCATGTCGTTCACCTGGGACACCGAGGCGTTGGCTCTGCTGGCGCCCGGCGCGCGCGGGCTGGTCCGGGTGCTGGGCGGCCCCGGCACGGGCAAGAGCAGCCTGTTGGTGGCGGCCGCGGTCACCCAGATCGACGCCGGCCTCGACCCGGAATCGGTTCTGCTGCTTAGCGGTTCCGGCCGGCTGGGGATGCGGGAGCGCAGCGCGTTGACGACGGCGCTGTTGCGGCCGCGCAGCGCCGGGCCGTGCCGGGCCGCCGTTCGCGAACCGTTGGTTCGGACCGTGCACGGCTACGCCTACGCGGTGTTGCGGCGGGCGGCCGAGCGGGCCGGGGACGCGCCGCCGCGGCTGGTCACCAGCGCCGAGCAGGACGCCATCATCCGGGAACTGCTGGCCGGTGACCTCGAGGACGGGCCGCGCGCGGCCGCGGCGTGGCCCGCGGATCTGCGGCCCGCGCTGGCCACCGCGGGTTTCGCCACCGAACTGCGAAACCTGTTGGCGCGCTGCGCCGAACGCGGGGTGGACCCGCAGGAACTGGAGCGGCTGGGCCGTCGGTGCCGGCGACCGGAATGGACCGCCGCCGGCCAGTTTGCCCGCCAGTACGAGCAGGTGATGCTGCTGCGGGCGGCGGTGGGGACGGCGGCACCCCAGGCGACGACGCCCGCGCTGGGCGCCGCCGAACTGGTGGGCGCCGCGCTGGAGGCCTTCGCGACGGACCCCGAGCTGTTGGCCGCCGAGCGGGGCCGGGTGCGTGTCCTGTTGGTCGACGACGCCCAGCAGCTCGACCCGCAGGCGGCCCGACTCGTCCGGGTGCTGGCGGCGGGCGCCGAGCTGGCCGTCATCGCGGGCGACCCCAACCAGGCGGTGTTCGGCTTCCGGGGCGGCGAATCCGCCGGGCTGTTGGACGAGGACTCGCCCTCGGTGACGCTGACGGTGTCGCACCGCTGCGCCCCCGCGGTGGCGCGCGCCGTCAGCGGCATCGCGCACCGACTGCCCGGCGGCAGCGGCGGCAGGCGCATCGAGGGCACCGGGCCCGAGGAGGGATCGGTCGCCGTCCGCCTGGCCGCATCGGCGCACGCGGAGGCGGCGGTGATCGCCGACGCGCTGCGGCGTGCGCACCTGGTCGACGGTGTGCCGTGGTCACAGATGGCGGTCATCGTCCGGTCGGTGCCACGGGCCGGCGCGCGATTGCCGCGCGCGCTGGCCGCCGCGGGCGTGCCGGTGGCCCCGCCGGCGGCGGGCGGGTCGCCGTCCGACGAGCCCGCGGCCCGGGCGCTGCTCACCGTCCTGTCGGTCACCGCCGACGGGCTCGACGGCGAACGGGCGCTGGCGCTGCTGACCGGCCCGATCGGGCGCGTCGACCCGTTCGCGCTGCGGCAGCTGCGCCGAACGCTGCTGCGCGCCAACGCCGATCGCCCCTCGGACGACGTGGCGGATCTGTTGGTGGACGCGCTGACCGGTGACGCACCGCCGGCGGGGCCGCAGTTCCGCCCGGTGCAGCGGGTGCGCGCGGTGCTAGAGGCGGCCGCGCGCTGCCACCGGGACGGCCAAGACCCGCGCTACACCCTGTGGGCCGCGTGGCAGCGGTCCGGCCTGCAGCGCCGCTGGTTGTCGGCCGCCGAGCGGGGCGGGCCCGCCGGCGCCCAGGCCACCCGGGACCTGGAGGCGGTGACGGCGTTGTTCGACATCACCGATCAGTACGTGTCCCGCACCTCGGGCGCGTCGCTGCGCGGGCTCGTCGACCACGTTGGCGCGCTGCACCTGCCGAGCGCACAACAGGAGCCGATGGCGGCCGTCGAGCAGGTGCGGGTGCTCAGCGCGCACGCCGCCCTGGGGCACGAATGGGACGTCGTGGTCATCGCCGGGGTGCAGGAGGGGTTGTGGCCCAACACGGTTCCGCGCGGCGGCGTGCTGGGCACCCAGCGGCTGCTGGACGTGCTGGACGGCGTCGCCGAGGAAGCGTCGGTGCGAGCACCGCTGCTGGCCGAGGAGCGACGGCTGCTGGTGGCGGCCATGGGCCGCGCCCGCCGCCGACTGCTGGTGACCGCCGTGGACAGCGACGCGGGCGCTGCGGACGACCAGGCCGCGCTGCCGTCGTCGTTCTGCTACGAGCTCGCGGCGTGGACCGACGACGGCGATCTCGCTGCGGCGCAACCCCTCTCGGCGCCCCGGGTGCTCTCCGCGCCGGCCCTGGTGGGCCGGCTGCGCGCCGTGGTGTGCGCGCCCGACGGCGCGGTCGAGGACGCCGTCCGGGCATGCGCGGCAACGCAATTGGCGCGGCTGGCCCAGGCCAGAGTCCCGGGCGCCGATCCGGCCGGCTGGCACGGCCTGCTTCCGGTCAGCACCACCGAGCCGCTGCGCGGCGACGGCGATGCTGTCACCCTGACGCCGTCCACGCTGCAGACGCTCAACGACTGCCCGCTGCGCTGGCTGGCCGAACGGCACGGGGGCACCAACCCGCGGGATCTGCGTTCCACCATCGGTTCGGTGCTGCACGCCCTGGTCGCCGAACCGCACAGCAGCGAGCCGGAATTGCTGGCCGGCCTGAACCGCGCGTGGCGGCACCTGCCGTTCGAGGCCGAGTGGCATTCGGCCAACGAGCTGGCGCGCCACCGCGCGATGATCGAGGCGTTCATCGAATGGCGGGCGCAGACCCGCGACGCGCTGACCGAGGTCGGCGTCGAGGTGGAGATCGACGGAACGCTGGCGGCGTCCGGCGAGGGCGGCGGCGAGATCCGGCTGCACGGCCGGGTCGACCGGCTGGAGCGCGATGCCGCCGGCCGGCTGGTGGTCGTCGACATCAAGACCGGCAAGACGCCGGTCAGCAAGGACGATGCCCAACAACACGCCCAGTTGGCGCTGTATCAGCTGGCGGTGGCCGAAGGCATGGTGTCCGGTGAGCCGGCCGACGCGGAGCCGGGCGGCGCGCGGCTGGTCTATGTCGGCAAGGCCGGGGCGTCGGGCGCCACGGAACGCGAACAGGATCCGCTGACGCCGGCCGCCCGCGAGGAATGGCGCCAGCTGGTCCGCCGCGCGGCGGCCGCGACCGCCGGGCCGCGGTTCATCGCCCGGCGCAACGGCGGTTGCGCGCACTGTCCCGTCCGGCCCTCGTGCCCCGCCCACGCCAACGGGGTGGCGCAGTGAATCCGCGCTACAGCCCGGGCGAATTGGCTTGCGCGCTGGGGCTTTTCCCGCCGACCGACGAGCAGGCCGCGGTCATCGCGGCCCCGCCCGGGCCCCTGGTCGTCATCGCGGGCGCCGGCGCCGGCAAGACCGAAACGATGGCGGCCCGGGTGGTGTGGCTCGTCGCCAACGGTTACGCCGAACCCGGCCAGGTGCTGGGGTTGACGTTCACCCGCAAGGCCGCCGGTCAGTTGCTGCGCCGGGTCCGGTCCCGGCTGGCGCGGTTGGCGGGTGTCGGCCTCGGCGCCGGGGAACCCGCGGGCGCCCCGGCGGTCAGCACCTACCACGCGTTCGCCGGTTCGTTGATCCGCGACTACGGGCTGCTGTTGCCCATCGAGCCCGACACCCGGCTGCTCGGCGAGACCGAGCTGTGGCAGCTGGCGTTCGACGTGGTGTGCCGTCACCGCGGGGAGCTGCGCACCGACAAGACCCCGGCCGCGGTGACGTCGATGGTGCTGCGGTTGTGGGGCCAGCTGGCCGAACACCTGGTGGACACACGCCAGCTCGGCGATACCCATGTAGAGCTGGAGCGGCTGATCCACGCCCTGCCTGCCGGCCCCTATCAGCGCGACCGCGGGCCCAGCCAATGGCTGCTGCGCCTGCTGGCCACCCAGACCCAGCGCGCCGAGCTGGTGCCGCTGCTCGACGCCCTGAACGAGCGCATGCGCGCCGCGAAGGCGATGGACTTCGGCGTGCAGATGGCCTGTGCCGCAAGGCTGGCGGCGGGCTTCCCGCAGGTCGGCCAAGACCTGCGCGGCCGCTACCGGGTGGTGCTGCTCGACGAGTACCAGGACACCGGGCACGCCCAACGGGTCGCGCTGTCGGCCCTGTTCGGCGGTGGTGTCGACGACGGGCTGGCCCTGACGGCCGTCGGCGACCCGATTCAGTCGATTTATGGCTGGCGCGGCGCCTCCGCGACGAACCTGCCGCGCTTCACCACCGACTTCCCCCTGTGCGACGGCACGCCCGCGCCGGTCCTGGAGCTGCGGACCAGCTGGCGCAACCCGCCGCGAACCCTGCGGCTGGCCAACGCGATATCGGCGGAGGCGCGCCGCCGGTCGGTCGCCGTGCACGCGCTGCGGCCGCGCCCGGACGCCCCGCCCGGGACCGTCCGGTGCGCCCTGCTCCCCGACGTGCAGGCCGAACGGGAGTGGATCGCCGACGAACTCGCCGCGCGATACCGGCGGGCCGACGGGACGAGCCCGCCGACGGCCGCGGTGCTGGTGCGCCGCAACGCCGACGCCGCCCCCATCGCCGATGCCCTGCGCGCCCGGGGCGTCCCGGTGGAGGTCGTCGGGTTGGCCGGGCTGCTGTCGGTCCCGGAGGTCGCCGACGTGGTCGCCATGCTGCGGCTCGTCGCCGACCCGACCGCGGGCGCGGCGGCGATGCGGGTGCTCACGGGTCCGCGGTGGCGCCTGGGGGGTCGCGACATCGCCGCGCTGTGGCGACGCGCCCGCACACTCGGCGAGGGGCTGGGTGCCGCTGCGGCGTCCTCGCCGGAATCGATCGCGGCCGCCGCCGGCCCGGACACCGACTCGGCGTGCCTGGCCGACGCCATCGCCGATCCTGGCCCGGCCGACGGGTACTCGGCGGCGGGATATCGGCGCGTGACCGCCCTGGCCGCCGAATTACGTTATCTGCGTGGCCAGTTGGGCCACTCCCTGCCCGACCTGGTGGCCGAGGTGCGCCGCGTGCTGGGCGTCGACTGCGACGTCCGCGCCGCGGCGGGAGTGCACGCGGGTTGGAGCGGCACCGAACACCTCGACGCCTTCGCCGACGTCGTCGCCGGCTACGCCGAACGCGCCGACGCCACCGTGACCGACCGCACGGCCTCGGTGGCGGGCCTGCTGGCGTACCTGGAGGTGGCGGAGTCCGTCGAAAACGGCTTGCCGCCGGCGCCGTTGGCGCCCGCGCGCGACCGCGTCCAGGTGCTGACGGTGCACTCCGCGAAGGGGTTGGAGTGGCAGGTGGTGGCGGTGGCCCACCTGTCGGGCGGAATCTTTCCGTCGACCGCGTCCCGGAGCACCTGGCTCACCGACGCGTCCGAGTTGCCGCCGCTGCTGCGGGGCGACAGTGCCGGCGCGCTGGGCGTCCCGGTGCTGGACACCTCGGACGTCACCAATCGAAAGCAGCTGTCCGACAAGATCTCCGAGCATCGCCGCCAGCTGGACCAGCGGCGCATCGACGAGGAGCGCCGGCTGCTGTACGTCGCCATCACCCGGGCCGAGGACACCCTGCTGGTGTCGGGTCACCACTGGGGGGCCACCGGGATGAAACCGCGCGGCCCCTCCGACTTTCTGTGCGAGATCAAGGACGTCATCGACCGTTCGGCCGCGGCCGGGGAGCCCTGCGGGGTGGTGGATCAGTGGGCGCCCGCACCGGCGGACGGCGACCGGAATCCGTTGCGCGACAACGTGGTAGAGGCGATGTGGCCGGCCGATCCGTTGACCGCGAGGCGCGCCGAGGTCGAGCGCGGCGCGGCGCTGGTGACCCGGGCGATGGCGGGCGACGCGGTCGCCGACGGCGCCGACATCGAGGGCTGGGCCGACGACGTCGACGCCCTGCTCGCCGAGCGCGCGCGGCTGGCGCAGCCGCCCACCGCCGCGCTGCCCGGCCAGCTGTCGGTCAGCGGTCTGGTGGACCTGGCACGCGACCCCGCGGGCGCCGCGCAGCGGCTGAGGCATCGGCTGCCGCCCCGACCGGATCCGCACGCGTTGCTGGGCAACGCCTTTCACGCCTGGGTGCAGCGGTTCTACGGGGCAGAGGGCCTGTTCGACCTCGCGGACCTGCCCGGCGCGGCGGACTCCGACGTCGGCGACACCCGGGAATTGGCGGCGTTGCAGGCGGCCTTCACCGCATCGCCGTGGGCGGCCCGCACACCGATCGCCGTCGAGGTGCCCTTCGAAATGCCGATCGGCGACACGCTGGTCCGGGGCCGCATCGACGCGGTCTTCGCCGACCCCGACGGCGGCGCCACCGTCGTCGACTGGAAGACGGGCGAACCGCCGAGGGGGCCGGAAGCCATGCGCCAGGCGGCCGTCCAGCTCGCCGTCTACCGCCTGGCGTGGGCCGCGTTGTCCGGCGTCGAGGAGTCGTCGGTGCGCACGGCCTTCTATTACGTGCGTGCCCGCACCACGATCGCCCCGGACGATCTGCCCGCGCCCGCCGAACTGGCCGGATTGCTGGCGGGCTCCGCCGCCGGCTGACCTGCGCTGCCCGAGTACGGGCGGGGCGATCGTGGTTACATGGAGTCGTGCCTCTCACCTGCGCCGGCGTCGAGCCGATGACGGACCGCCGTGCGCAACGGTAGGTCTCGGCAACTGAGCGGTCTGGACGAAACGCTCACCGCCCAGCGAGGCCACCAGTTGGTCGGCGTGGTGCGCATCCCCGAGGATCACGCCAGCCCCATTCGCGTCATCACCCGCCGCGTCGCCATCGCGCTGGTGGTGTTGTTCGCCGCGGCCGTCATCGTCTACGCGGACCGCAACGGATATCGCGACGTGCGGGGCCAGCCGCTGACCTTCCTGGACTGCGTGTACTTCTCGGCGGTGTCCCTGTCGACGACCGGTTACGGCGACATCACCCCGTACACCGAAACCGCGCGGTTGGTGCACACGTTGATCTTCACCGCGCTGCGGATCGCGTTCCTGGCCGTGCTGGTCGGCACGACCCTCGAAGTGCTCTCCGAGCGGTCCCGGCAAGGGTGGAAGATTCAGCGTTGGAGGAGCAGAGTGCGCAACCACACGATCGTGATCGGCTACGGCACCAAGGGCAAAACGGCGGTGGCCGCGATCCTCAGCGACGAGGCCGCCCAGGGCGAGGTCGTCGTCGTCGACACCGAGCGCAGCACCCTCGAGCACGCCGCGAGCGCCGGCCTGGTGACGGTGCACGGCGACGCCACCAAGGCCGACGTGCTGCGGCTGGCGGGGGCGCAGCACGCGGCGTCGATCATCGTCGCCACCAGCCGCGACGACACGGCGGTGCTGGTCACGTTGACGGCGCGGGAGCTCGCGCCCAACGCCAAGATCGTCGCCTCGATCCGGGAGACCGAAAACCAGCACCTGTTGCAGCAATCCGGCGCGGACTCTGTGGTGGTCTCGTCGGCGACCGCGGGTCGGCTGCTCGGGCTCGCCACCACCACGCCCAGCGTGGTGGAGATGATCGAGGACCTGCTGACCCCCGACCTGGGGCTGGCGATCGCCGAGCGCGAGGTGGAGCCGACCGAGGTCGGCGGTTCCCCGCGGCACCTGCGCGACATCGTGCTCGGCGTGGTGCGCGACGGCCACCTGCTGCGCATCGGCGCGCCGGAGGTGGACGCGGTCGAGGCCAACGACCGGCTGCTCTACATCCGCCACGCGGGGCACTGATGGCGATCGCGAGCGCGGCGGAGCCGGGCGAAGCGGGTCGCCATCAATCGGGTCCGATCGCGAGCGCGGCGGAGCCGGGCGAAGCGGGTCGCCATCAATCGGGTCCCATTCCGATCGCCGACTTTCGGCTGCGGGACGTCCCGCTGCTGTCGCGCGTCGGCGCCGACCGTGCCGACCAGCTGCGCACCGACGTCGACGCGGCCGCTGCCGGCTGGGCCGACGCGGCGCTGTTGCGGGTGGACAAGCGCAACCAGGTGCTCGTCGCCGACGGCCGCGTGGTGCTCGGCGCCGCGGCCAAGCTGGCCGACAAGCCGCCGCCCGACGCGGTGTTCTTGGGGCGCCTCGCCGACGACCGCCACGTGTGGGCCATCCGCGGCGCGCTCGAGGCGCCGGCGGACCCGGACGTGCGCGCCGAGGTGGTGAACCTGCGCGGCCTCGGCGCGATCCTCGACGACACCAGCGGCCAGCTGGTGTCCTCGGCGCTCGCGCTGCTCAATTGGCACGACTCGGCGCGGTTCAGCTCGGTCGACGGGTCACCGACCCGGCCGGCGCGGGCGGGCTGGGCGCGGGTCAATCCGGTCACCGGTCACGAGGAGTTCCCGCGCATCGACCCGGCGGTGATCTGCCTGGTCCACGACGGCGGGGACCGCGCGGTGCTGGCGCGTCAGGCCGTCTGGCCGGAGCGAATGTTCTCGCTGCTGGCCGGATTCGTCGAGGCCGGCGAGTCGTTCGAGGCCTGCGTCGCGCGCGAAATCCGCGAGGAGATCGGGCTCACCGTCCGCGACGTGCGCTACCTGGGCAGCCAGCCGTGGCCGTTCCCGCGCTCGCTCATGGTCGGCTTCCACGCCGTGGCGGACCCGGCCGAGGAGTTCTCCTTCAACGACGGGGAGATCGCCGAGGCGGCGTGGTTCACCCGCGACGAGGTGCGCACCGCGCTGGCGGCCGGTGACTGGTCCAGCACGGCGGAGTCGAAACTGCTGCTGCCCGGGTCGATCTCGATCGCCCGCGTGATCATCGAATCCTGGGCCCAGATCGACTGAGCGGCGCTACTTGATGCGGTCCGTCACCGTCTGCAGGACGGTGTTGGCGATCTGCTCGGTGGGTTCGATGCCCAGCACGCCGACGGACACCAGCACCGCGGATTTCACCGTGTAGAGGTGGATCCAGCCGTCGGAGCCGAGCTTCAGGGTCGCGGTGTCCGGCTTGTTCAACGCGAAGTCGTAGGCGGTGTGGTGCAGGGACACACACTGGTCCAGCGTCGCGTGCAGCTGGTTGAGGGCGCCGTGCGCGGCGGCCGCGTCGGGGTAGACGACGACGGCGTTGGTCACCTCGTTGATCGGCGCGATGCCGCCCGGCCTCAGGTCGTCGGTCGAACCGGCGTAGGCGACCGAACGGTACTCTTTCCAGCCGCCCGCGAACGTCAGGTCCGTGGCCCCCACGGCTCGGCATGGGGCCGGCGGGTTGCCGACGGTCTCCCGCGGCGGGTCGTGCCGGTCGGCGTACGAATACGGTTGCAGGCCTTCAAAATTGGCGATCCGACGCGCGTCTTGAAGGCTGATGATCAGCGAATTGGCGTAGGCGTGTTCGGTGGGGGTCGCCGCAGTGCCGCCCGGCGAGTGCGAGCACGCCGACGCGACGGCGACCGTGGCCGCGGCTGTGCCGATCACGCACCGACGCCACAGAGACCGAAAACTCGACGCCATGGTCGCTTATGTTAGGGCCGCTCCCGGCGGCAGACGGGGCACTTGGTCAACGTCGGCGCGTTCGGGGCCGACGGCTCAGGCGCCGGCTTGGGCCAGCTTCGCCTTGACTTCGGCCGCACTCGGGTTGGTCAGCGTCGACCCGTCGGCGAACTTCACCGTCGGAACCGTCCGGTTGCCGCCGTTTACCGAACCCACGAACTCCGCCGCCGCGGGGTCCTGTTCGATGTCGACCGTCTCGTAAGCGATTCCGTTGGACTTCAGCACGGTCATCAGGCGGTGGCAGTAGCCACACCAGGAGGTCGTGTAGACGGTGATCGGCGCGTTGCTCATAGCTCGTTAACGTAGCCGGGCGGACCTGTGTTCCGCCCCGCGGGCACCCACCCATTCCGGCGACAACTCGCCGACGCGCACTGGGCGGGGACGCGGTTTGTCGGCCACCGCTGCCAAGATGGACGCCATGCCGATGGTCGCGGACGCCCTGACCGCCGGGCTGGACGACGAGCAGCGCGACGCCGTGCTGGCTCCCCGCGGCCCGGTCTGCGTGCTCGCGGGCGCCGGCACGGGCAAGACTCGCACCATCACGCACCGGATCGCGCAGCTGGTGGCCAGCGGTCATGTGGCCGCCGGGCAGGTGCTCGCCGTCACCTTCACCCAGCGGGCCGCGGGGGAAATGCGGTCCCGGTTGCGGATGCTGGACGCGGCCGCGGACACGGACACCGGCGTCGCCGGGGTGCAGGCCCTGACGTTTCACGCGGCGGCGCACCGGCAACTGCGGTACTTCTGGCCGCGGGTGGTCGGTGACACCGGCTGGCAGCTGCTCGACACGAAGTTCGCCGTGGTGGCGCGGGCGGCCAGCCGCTGCCGGATCAATGCCAGCACCGACGATGTCCGCGACCTGGCGGGCGAGATCGAGTGGGCCAAAGCTTCGCTGATCAGCCCCGAGGAATACCCCGCCGCCGTGGCCGCGGCGGCGCGGGACATCCCGCTGGACGCCGCGCGGGTCGCGACGGTGTACGGCGCCTACGAAGCCCTGAAGGTGCGCGACGAATCGGTGACGCTGCTCGATTTCGACGACCTGCTGCTGCACACCGCGGCCGCCATCGAAAACGACGCCGCCGTGGCCGACGAATTCCGGGGCCGCTACCGCTGCTTCGTCGTCGACGAATACCAGGACGTCACGCCCCTGCAGCAGCGCGTGCTGACGGCGTGGCTGGGGGACCGGGACGACCTGACCGTCGTCGGCGACGCCAACCAGACCATCTACTCGTTCACCGGGGCCTCGCCGCGGTTCCTGCTCGACTTCTCCCGGCGGTATCCCGACGCCACCGTCGTGCGCCTCGAACGCGACTACCGCTCCACCCCGCAGGTGGTGTCGCTGGCCAACCAGGTGATCGCCGCGGCCCGCGGCCG
The DNA here is from genome assembly GCF_001414075.1 of Mycobacterium sp. UM_11. NCBI lineage: Bacteria > Bacillati > Actinomycetota > Actinomycetes > Mycobacteriales > Mycobacteriaceae > Mycobacterium > Mycobacterium sp. UM_11. The sequence continues at coordinate 98,580 of NZ_LATC01000003.1, forward strand.
GGTCGCCGGCAGCAAGCTGCACCTGTCGGGACAGCGCCCGCCCGGGCCGGCGCCGTCGTTCCACGAGCATCCCGACGAACCGGCCGAGGCCGCCGCCGTCGCCGCGTCGATCGGCCGGCTGATCGAAGCCGGCACCCCGCCGTCGGAGATCGCCGTGCTGTACCGCGTCAACGCGCAGTCCGAGGCCTACGAGGAGGCGCTGACCGAGGCGGGCATCCCGTATCAGGTCCGCGGCGGCGAGGGGTTCTTCACCCGCCAGGAGATCAAGCAGTCACTGCTGGCGCTGCAGCGCGCGGCCGAGCGCGGCGCCGACGGGCCGCTGCCCGAACTCGTGCGGGCGGTCCTGGAGCCGCTGGGGCTGACGGCGCAGCCGCCGGTCGGCACCCGCGCCCGCGAGCGCTGGGAGGCGCTGACCGCGCTGGCCGAGTTGGTCGACGACGAGGTGGCCCAGCGCCCGCAGCTTGACCTCCCGGGACTGCTGGCCGAACTGCGGTTGCGCGCCGACGCGCGGCATCCACCGGTGGTGCAGGGCGTCACGCTGGCCTCGCTGCACGCCGCCAAGGGGCTGGAATGGGACGCGGTGTTCCTGGTCGGGCTGGCCGACGGCACGCTGCCCATCTCGCACGCGTTGGCGCACGGCCCCGAAAGCGAGGCCGTCGAGGAGGAGCGCCGGCTGCTCTACGTCGGAATCACCAGGGCGCGAACGCATTTGGCGCTCAGCTGGGCGTTGGCCCGCAGCCCGGGCGGGCGGCAGGGCCGCAAGCCGTCGCGGTTCCTCAACGGCATCGCGCCGCAGGCGCGCGCCGACGCCGCGCCGAACCGGGCCCGGCGCAACCGGGGCGCCGCGGCGCGCTGCCGCATCTGCAACAAGGACCTGGCCACCGCCGCCGCGGTGATGCTGCGGCGCTGCGAAACCTGTGCCGCCGACGTCGACGAGGAGCTGCTGCTGCGGCTCAAGGCGTGGCGGCTCGACATCGCCAAGGAGCAGAAGGTGCCCGCGTACGTCGTGTTCACCGACAACACGCTCATCGCGATCGCCGAGTTGCGCCCCGACGACGAGGACGCGCTGATCGCGATCCCCGGCATCGGCGCCCGCAAGCTGGAGCAGTACGGGCCCGACGTGCTGGAGCTGGTGCGCGGGGGCTGAGCCGCAAACGCGCAGGTCAGAAAATCGGTTGTTCCGGACGTCGGCGACGGTTTACCCTCGAAGCTGCGTTCTGGCACGACGAAGGGAGGTGGCCACGATGATCAACGACGCGTTCGGTGTGGACGTGGCCGCCGCGGCGGCCGCGCTCAAGCATGCCGCCCACACCGCCGTGCCGGCGGCCGCGCTGAAGCATCGCGCCGCCGCCGCCGCGACGAACGCGTCCGTGGGACTCGAGGTCCACCGAATGGCCACCTGACAGCCCGGTTTTCACCGAACGGCCACGGACCCGAAGTCAAGGATCCGTGGCCACAGTTTTTTCGGGCTCCAGCACAAGCCCGCTACCTGGTCCGGATCACCGAAAGAGGAAGCCCCGACCAGGAAGCAGGTGAGCAGGACATGTCGGCACTGACAGTCCCCAGACAACCGGTGTTGCCGTGCCACGCCGGCGATCCCGACCTCTGGTTTGCCGAGACCCCGGCCGACCTCGAGCGCGCCAAGGCGCTCTGCGCGGGCTGCCCGATCCGGCGCCAGTGCCTGGCGTCGGCGCTGGAGCGGGCCGAGCCCTGGGGGGTGTGGGGCGGCGAGATCCTCGACCGCGGCGCGATCCTGAACTTCAAGCGACCGCGCGGACGTCCCCGCAAAGACGGGGTCGCCGCCTAGATGACGGCGCTGTCGGGCTCGGCGAAGCCGGGAATCAGCTCCTCGGACAGGGCCTTGATCGGCACCCGCGCGTCCAGCTGACACAGGATCGCGGCCACGGACGCGATGACACGCATCGGGATGGCCAGCTTGGGCGGCAGGTCCATCTGCCGGGCCGTCTTGATCTGGGACACCGAACGGTCGATCTGGCCGACGGTCATGCGCTGCAACCACTTACGCGTGTAGTGGAAGACGTCGACCTCGATGGGCTCGACGTACTGGCGCAGCATTTCGTCGATGTCGCGCACCGACACCTGCTGACCCTTCTGGATGAAGCCCACCTTCTCCATCGTGGGCAGCAGCAAGTCGTAGTTCTTGTCGCGGGCCAGCCGGATCGTCATCCCGAGCTCGACGGGGTAGCCACCGGGCAGCGGTGCGACGGCGCCGAAGTCGATGACGCCCATCCGGCCGTCGGGGAGCAGCATGAAGTTCCCCGGGTGGGCGTCGCCGTGCAGCATCCCCAGCCGCCGGGGCGCGTCAAAGGTCAGCTCGAGCAACCGGGTGCCGATCAGGTCGCGCTGCTCGCGGGTGCCGTCGCGGATGATCTGCGCCAGCGGCAGCCCTTCGATCCACTCCTGGACCACGACCTTGGGCGCGCTGGCGACGACGTGCGGTATCGCGAAGTGCGGGTGGCCCTCGTAGGCCTTGGCGAAGGCGCGCTGGTTGTCGGCCTCCAGGCGGTAGTCGAGCTCCATCTCGGTGCGCTCGACCAGCTCGTCGACGATGCCCTGGACGTCGGCGCCGGGGGCGAGCTGTTTGACCACGCCGACCATCCGCTGCATGGTCTTCAGGTCGGCGCGCAGCGCCTCGTCGGCGCCCGGGTATTGGATCTTGACCGCCACCGGGCGCCCGTCGGCCCACACCGCCTTGTGCACCTGGCCGATGCTGGCCGAGGCGATGGGCTTGTCGTCGAACGAGCTGAACCGCTCCCGCCACTTGGTGCCGAGCTGGGCGTCGAGCACCCGGTGCACCTTGTTGGCCGGCAGCGGCGGGGCGTCCTTTTGCAGCTTGGTCAGCGCCTCGCGGTAGGGCTCGCCGTACTCGTCCGGGATGGCGGCCTCCATCACCGACAGGGCCTGGCCCACCTTCATCGCTCCGCCCTTGAGCTCGCCCAGGACGGTGAACAGCTGGTTGGCGGCTTTCTCCATCAGCTCGGCCTGGACCTCGTCTCGCGATTTGCCGGTCAGCCGTTTCCCGAACCCCAGCGCCGCCCGGCCGGCGAAGCCGACGGGGATGCTGGCCAGCTTCGCGTTCCGCGCCGCACGGCCGCGTTTGATGTCTGCCACGTATCCATCATCCATGACGCTTCGGCCGACTCGCGCTTGATCTTCGCAACACCGCTCGCCGGCGCGGCTGGGCTCGGCGCGGCTAGCGCCCCACGTCAACACGAGCACAGCGGGTGCCGGGTCCACTGCCGCGCCACGATGGCACCTGCGTTGAGATCGAATTCCAGGGTGGCGTTGAGGGTTTGGGGCGGCACCGCGTCCTGTTTGCGCACGGCGGCGATCACCCGATTGACCTGGCTGAGTGCCAGCGCGGCCGTCCCCAGCAGCGTGGCCCGGTCGGCGACGCCGACGGTTTCCCGCAGCTGCGCCGAGATGGCCGGCCACGCCGCGTCCCGGTCACGACGATGCAGGTCGGCACAGCCCAGACAGCTGGTCGTGCCGGGGATGACGAGGGGGCCGACCAGCCCGACGCCGTCGCGGACGCGCACCGGCAGGTGGGGGACACCCTGGGTGTGCAGGTCGCGGACCATGCGCGGATCGGCGATCAGGTAGTCCGACAGCACCACCAGGTCGACGGCGGCGCCGGACACGGCGGCGTGCGGTTGGCTGCTGTGCGCGATGCGGGCGCCCGAGCGGCGCAACGCCCCGACGAGCAGCTCCGAAAGCGGCCCGCGGCCGTGGATCCGGACGGACGGCGCCCGACCCCGCGACGTCGCGCATTGGGTGGCGACCCCCGCGCCGACCAGCTGCGTGACCAGGCCCGTCAGCCCCTCGGCGTCCCGCAAGCCGCGGTCGGCGGCCCGCCGCTGCAGCTCGGGCAGGGGTGTCGGGGACCGCATGGACCGCAGCAGCGCGGCCAACTCCGCCGCGGCCAGGCCGCCCGGCGGGCGCACCAGCACGGCCCGGCGGGGATCCCAGCCGACCTGCACGGCCCCATCGGGCCGCAGCAGCACCGGCATCGCCGGGTCCAGCGCGTAGGTGGAGAGGGTGGCCGCGGACACCGGTGCACTCTGGCACGCGGGCGGTGACCGCCCCGATCAGTTATCCACAGGACCCGCTCCGGGGTCCTCCTCGAGTTTGGCGATCGCCTCGTCGATCCCGCTGGTGTCGCCGCCGATCACCCGGTCGATGAAGCCGGCCGGCTCGTCGAGGTCCTCTGCGGCGGGCAGCAGATCGGGGTGTTGCCAGATGGCGTCGCGGGCGTCCACGCCGGCGGCCTCGGTGAGGCGCTCCCACAGCGCGGCCGCTTCGCGCATCTTGCGGGGCCGCAGCTCCAGGCCCACCAGCGTCGCGAACGTCTGCTCGGCCGGGCCGCCGGTGGCGCGGCGGCGGCGCAGCGTCTCGCTCAGCGCGGCCGCGCCCGGGATCCGGTCGCCCAGGGCCGCGGTCACCACCACCTGCACCCAGCCCTCGATCAACGCGAGCAGCGTCTCGAGGCGCTCCAGCGCCTGCGTCTGTGCCGGCGTGGCCTTGGGCTCGAAAACTCCTTGGCCCAAAAGGTTTTCGATCGCCGCCGGGTCCGACAGCGTCGCCGGGTTGAAATCGCGGGCCAGCTCCTCGATCCCGCTCATGTCGATCTGCATGCCCATCGCGTAGGCCTCCACCGCGCCCAACAGCTGGCTCGACAGCCACGGCACGTGACTGAACAGCCGGTGGTGGGCGGCCTCGCGGGCCGCCAGGAACGTCAAGATCTCGCTGCGGGGCTGCTCGAGGCCGGCGGCGAACGACTCCACGGCGTCGGGCAGGATGGCGGCAATTCCCTTGGGCCCCAACGGAAGACCGATGTCCGTCGACGTCAGCACCTCGCGGGACAACCGGCCGAGCGCCTGGCCCAGCTGGGAGCCGAAGGCCATCCCGCCCATCTGCGACATCATCGCCATCAGCGGTCCGGCCATGCTCTTGGCCTCCTCGGGCAACGACGACGCCCACACCGTCGAAATCTGTTGGGCCATCGGGTCACACAGCCGCTTCCAGGTCTGCAGGCTGTTGTCGACCCAGTCGGCCGGGGTCCATCCCACCGCCTTGCTGGTGCCGGCGGGCAGCGCCGTGGCGCCGTCCAGCCAGGTCTCGGCGAGGTGGACCGCGTCGGCGATCGCCGAGTTCGTCGTCGACGGGATCGGCGCGACGAAGCCGATCGAGTTCGTGGCCACCCGGCGGGCCAGCTCGTAGTTGACGGGCCCCGAGGATTGGCCGCCGCCCATTCCCGCGCCCGCGCTGGAGAACATCTGACCCAGCTGGGTGAAGATCTGTCCCAGGTCGCCCATGCCGAACTCGCCGCCCATGCCGAATGCGCCGAGCGGATCGGAGCCGCCAGAGCCCGAATTGGGATCTTTCTTCCCGGGTTTGTCGGGGTCTTCCCCGGAGGAGAAGCCGAAAGGCAGGTCAGCCATACCGTCAACGGTACTCACCGCAATAACGGGACGGGCGCTCTCGGGTCAGCTTGTGGCTGAATCGGGCGCAGCGGGCTCCGTCTAGTCTGATCGGCGTGAACAGGCGGATTCTGACCTTGATGGTCGCGCTGGTGCCGATCCTGGTCTTCGGCGTGTTGCTGGCGGTGGTGACCGTGCCGTTCGTGTCGCTGGGCCCCGGGCCCACCTTCGACACGCTCGGCGAGGTCGACGGCAAACAGGTGGTGGCGATCGAGGGCACCGCGACGCATCCGACCACCGGGCACCTCAACATGACCACGGTGTCCCAGCGGGACGAGCTGACGCTGGGCGAGGCGCTGACGCTGTGGCTTTCGGGGCAGGAACAGCTGGTACCGCGCGACCTGATCTATCCGCCCGGCAAGTCGCGTGACGAGGTCGACAAGGCCAACAACGCCGACTTCAAGGAGTCCGAGGACAGCGCCGCGTACGCCGCCCTGGGCTACCTGAAGTACCCGGCCGCGGTCACGGTCGCCAAGGTCACCGACCCGGGCCCCTCGGCGGGCAAGCTGAAGGACGGCGACGCCATCGACGCGGTCAACGGCACCCCGGTCGCCGACGTCGACCAGTTCACCGGATTGCTGAAAACCACCAAACCCGGCCAGACGGTGACCATCGACTACCGCCGCAAGAACGAGCCGGCCGGCGTCGCGCAAATTACGCTGGGCGCGAACAAGGATCGCGACTACGGCTTCCTCGGCGTCGCCGTGCTCACCGCGCCCTGGGCGCCGTTCGTCGTGGACTTCAACCTCGCCAACGTGGGCGGCCCGTCCGCCGGCCTGATGTTCAGCCTGGCGGTGGTCGACAAGCTCACCACCGGGGACCTGACCGGGTCGAAGTTCATCGCCGGGACCGGCACCATTTCCGCCGATGGGAAGGTGGGCCAGATCGGCGGCATCACGCACAAGATGGTCGCCGCGCACGCGGCGGGGGCGACCATCTTCCTGGTACCGGCCAAGAACTGCTACGAGGCGAACTCGGACAACCCGTCCGGGATGCGCCTGGTGAAGGTGGAGACGCTCGGCCAGGCGGTCGACGCGCTGCATGCGATCACGTCGGGGGGCCAGCCGCCGAGCTGCTGAAGCGTGGCCGGGATCGCACGTCGCCCGGTGCGTAGAGTTGTCACCGTCGATCAATCGAGCAGGGAGCGTAGCCAGTGGGGATGCGGCCCACCGCACGGATGCCGAAGCTGACTCGGCGTAGCCGGATTCTGATCCTGATCGCGCTGGGTGTGATCGCTTTGCTGCTGGCCGGTCCGCGGCTGATCGACGCGTACGTGGACTGGCTGTGGTTCGGCGAGCTCGGCTACCGCTCGGTTTTCACCACCGTGCTGGTCACCCGGTTCGTGGTCTTTTTGGTGGCCGGTCTGCTGGTGGGCGGCATCGTGTTCGCCGGTCTCGCGGTGGCCTACCGCACCCGCCCGGTCTTCGTGCCGAGCAACGACAACGATCCGGTCGCCCGGTACCGCACCGTCGTGCTGTCCCGGCTGCGGCTGGTGGCCATCGGGGTGCCGGTCGCGATCGGCCTGCTGGCCGGCATCATCGCGCAAAGCTACTGGGTGCGCATCCAGCTGTTCATGCACGGCGGCGACTTCGGCATCCGCGATCCGCAGTTCGGCAAGGACCTCGGCTTCTACGCGTTCGAGCTGCCGTTCTACCGGCTGCTGCTCAGCTACCTGTTCGTGGCGGTGTTCCTGGCGTTTTTGGCCAACCTGTTGGCGCACTACATCTTTGGCGGCATCCGGCTGTCCGGGCGCACCGGCGCGCTGAGCCGCTCCGCGCGGATCCAGCTGGTGACCGTGGTGGGGGTGCTGGTGCTGCTCAAGGCGCTCGCGTACTGGCTGGATCGCTACGAGTTGCTGTCCCACACCCGCGGCGGAAAGCCGTTCACCGGCGCCGGGTACACCGACATCAACGCGGTGCTGCCGGCCAAGCTGATCCTGATGGCGATCGCGATTATCTGTGCGGCCGCGGTGTTCTCCGCTATCGTGCTGCGCGACTTGCGGATTCCGGCCATCGGCCTGGTGCTGCTGCTGCTGTCGTCGTTGATCGTGGGCGCGGGATGGCCGCTGATCGTCGAGCAGATCAGCGTCAAACCCAATGCCGCGCAGAAGGAAAGCGAATACATCGGCCGCAGCATCACCGCGACGCGGCAGGCGTACGGCCTGACGTCGGACGTGGTCACCTATCGCACCTACGCCGGCGACACGCAGGCCACCGCGCAGCAGGTGGCCGACGACCGGGCCACCACCTCCAACATCCGGCTGCTCGACCCGACCATCGTCAGCCCGGCGTTCACCCAGTTCCAGCAGGGCAAGAACTTCTACTACTTCCCCGACCAGCTGTCCATCGACCGGTACCTGGACCGCAACGGCTCGCTGCGCGACTACGTCGTCGCGGCCCGCGAACTCAACCCCGACCGGCTGATCGAAAACCAGCGGGACTGGATCAACCGGCACAGCGTCTACACGCACGGCAACGGGTTCATCGCGTCGCCGGCCAACACGGTGCGCGGCGTCGCCAACGACCCCAACCAGAACGGTGGCTATCCCGAATTTTTGGTCAACGTCGTCGGCGCCAACGGCAACGTGGTGTCCGACGGCCCGGCGCCGCTGGAGCAGCCGCGCATCTACTACGGGCCGGTGATCTCCAGCACGTCCGCCGACTACGCGATCGTCGGGCGCAACGGCGCCGACCGCGAATACGACTACGAGACCAGCTCCGACACCAAGAACTACACCTATACCGGCCTCGGCGGAGTGCCGGTCGGGGACTGGTTGTCCCGCAGCGTGTTCGCCGCCAAGTTCGCCGAGCGAAACTTCCTGTTCTCCAACGTGATCGGCTCCAACAGCCGCATCCTGTTCAACCGCGACCCGGCCCGGCGGGTGGAGGCGGTGGCGCCGTGGCTGACCACCGACAGCTCCGTGTACCCCGCGATCGTCAACAAGCGGCTGGTGTGGATCATCGACGGCTACACCACCCTGGACAACTACCCCTACTCCGAGCTGACCTCCCTGGAATCGGCCACCGCCGACTCCAACGAGGTGGCGTTCAACAAGCTGGCCCCCGACAAGCAGGTCTCCTACATCCGCAACTCGGTCAAGGCCACGGTGGACGCCTACGACGGCACCGTCACGCTGTACCAGCAGGATGAGCAGGACCCGGTGCTCAAGGCGTGGATGCAGGTCTTCCCCGGCACGGTCAAGCCGAAGAGCGACATCACCCCCGAACTCGCCGAGCACCTGCGCTACCCCGAAGACCTGTTCAAGGTGCAGCGGATGCTGCTGGCCAAGTATCACGTCAACGATCCGGTGACGTTCTTCTCCACGTCGGACTTCTGGGACGTTCCGCTGGACCCGAACCCGACGGCCAGCAGCTATCAGCCGCCCTATTACATCGTCGCGAAAAACATTGCCAAGAACGATAATTCGTCGTCATATCAGCTAACGAGCGCGATGAACCGGTTCAAGCGTGACTACCTGGCCGCCTACATCAGCGCCAGCTCGGACCCCGCGACGTACGGGCGGATCACCGTGCTGACCATCCCCGGCCAGGTCAACGGGCCCAAGCTGGCCAATAACGCCATCACCACCGACCCGGCGGTTTCCCAGGACCTCGGCGTGATCGGGCGCGACAACCAGAACCGGATCCGGTGGGGCAACCTGCTCACCCTGCCGGTGGGCCAGGGCGGCCTGCTGTACGTCGAACCCGTCTACGCCTCGCCGGGGGCCAGCGACGCCGCTTCGTCGTACCCGCGGCTGATCCGCGTCGCGATGATGTACAACGACAAGATCGGCTACGGGCCTACCGTGCGCGACGCCCTGACCGGCCTGTTCGGTCCCGGTGCGGGCGCGGCCGCGACGGGTATCCAACCCACCGACGCCGGCAACCCCCAGGCGCCCCCACCGGTGACTCCGCCCGTGCCTGCCAGCCCTCCCGGATCGCCGCCGCCGACGGCGGTTCCGCCGGTGCCGGACGGATCGGTCACCCTGTCCCCGGCCAAATCGGCTGCCCTGCAGGAGATTCAGGCCGCGCTCGGCGCGGCCAAGGACGCCCAGAAGAAGGGCGACTTCGCCGGCTACGGCGCCGCGCTGCAGCGGTTGGACGACGCGATCACCAAGTACAACAACACCAAGTAGTTTTCACGCGAATGCCGTTCGGAATCGTTCCCGATAGGCCTTGGGGCTGATGCCCAGGTGGTTGACGAACACCCGCCGCAAGGTCTCGATGCTGCCGAAGCCGGCCATGTCCGCGGTCTCGCTGACGGACCGGCCGGATTCCAATGCGCCACGGGCGAAGTCGATTCGAACGAGCTCGACGTAGCGGGCCGGGGTCATGCCCAGCTCGGATTGGAAGAGCCGGGTCAGCTGGCGGGTGCTCAATGACGCCCGGGCCGCAAGGGATTTCACGCTGTGGTTCGCGGCCGGGTCGGCCGCGACCGCGTCGATGACCGCGCGCAGCGGCGACTGCGGCGGCGGATCGGCCTCCACCAACACCGAGAACTGTGATTGGCCCCCAGCGCGTTTGAGGTAGACCACCAGCCACCGGGCCACGTTGCGGACCAGTTCGGTCCCGTAATCCATTTCGACCAGCGCCAGCGCCAGGTCGATGCCGGACGAGATCCCGGCCGAGGTGAACACGTCGCCGTCGCGGACGAAGATCGCGTCGGGATCGACGGTGACATCTCGAAAGGCCCGGGCCAACAGCCGGGTCTCGTTCCAGTGCGTGGTGGCGCGCCGGCCGCTGAGCAGGCCGGCCTGCGCGAGGATGAACGACCCAGTGCAAATGGATGCCGTCCGCCGGGATCGCGTCGCTATCGACCTGACGGCCTCGACGAGCGCGGGATCCACTGGCCGCCGGGGCAGGTGGTCGCTGCCGGCCACCAGAACGGTATCCGCGGATTCGATCGACGAAATCCGGTCGGTGACACCCAGCCGACTGCCGATCGACGTGGTGACATCCCGGCCGTCCACCGACGCGATCTTGAGCCGGTAGTCGGCTCCGAACCGGTTCGCTTCGACGAACACCTCGCCGGTCCCGGCGACGTCCAACAGCGTCACGTCGTCGAAGACGACGATCACCACCACCCGCGAACGCGCTCCGGTTTCGCCCACTAGGACATTGTGTCGCTTTCTGTGGAGAGGACGGCTCGAACGCCCACGCTCGGCCGGCGCGTGCGGCCGCAGACTGAGTGCACGGTCACCGGAAGAAGGAGACGAGAACATGACCACCAGCTCCATCGAAAGCATCGGCGGCATCCGCATCCCCGACTCGGCGCTGGTGCGCGAGGCCACCGAGTTCATTCGCGACGCCGAGGACGACCTGCTGTTCCACCACTCGCGCCGGGTGTTCCTCTTCGGCGCGCTGCAGGGCAGGCGCCGTGGGCTGCAGCCCGACCTGGAGCTGCTCTACGTCGGCGCGATGTTCCACGACCTCGGGCTCACCGAGCGCTACCGCACCTCGACCGTCCGCTTCGAGGTCGACGGCGCCGACGCGGCCCGCGACTTTCTGACCGCGCGCGGCGTCGACAAGGCCGACGCCGACAAGGTGTGGCTCGGCATCGCCCTGCACACCACCCCGGGGGTGCCCGAGTTCATGGCGCCGGAGGTCGCCCTGCTGCAAGCCGGGGTCGAGGTCGACGTGGTCGGCATCGGCCGCGACGACGTGGGCCCCGAGGCCCTCGCCGCGGTGACCGCCGCCCATCCGCGCCCGCAGTTCAAGCGGCGCATCCTGGCGGCGTTCAACGACGGCATGAAGCACCGCCCGCACACCACGGCCGGCACCATGAACGCCGACGTGCTGGCGCACTTCGATCCCACCTTCGAGCGTGTCGACTTCGTCGACAAGATCCTCAACAACAGCTGGCCCGAATAACCGGAGAGGAGCGAAAGAAATGGACATTCACGAGGCGCTCTACACCACCAGGATGATGCGCCGGCTGCGGCCGGACCCGATCCCGCTGGAAACCCAGGCCCGCATCCTCGACGCGGCCGTGCGCGCCCCGAACGGGGGCAACACCCAGCGGTGGCACTTCGTGGCCGTCGACGACCGCGAACTCATCGGCAAGTTCGCCGACCTGTTCCGGCGGGCCCGCGCCATCGAGTACGAGAAGTTCAGCGCGGGAGCGGGACCCATGGTGGCGACGGCCCCCGGTGCCGATCCGGCGCAGCACGCGGAAACGATGCGCCGGATGCAGGGTTCGGGGAATTACCTGGCCGACCATTTCGACGAGATCCCGCTGTTGCTCTTCGTCTACGCCATCGACGACCTGGGCGGCGCCAACATCTACCCGGCGATCTGGAGCGCGCTGCTCGCCGCCCGCGCCGAGGGCGTCGGCGGTGTGATGACGATGGTGCTCCGCAATTTCACCGACGAGGTCAACGAGTTGCTGGGCGTGCCCGCCGAGCAGGGCTGGAAGATGTCGGCCATGCTGACCCTCGGCTACCCGCGGGGCAAGTGGGGCGTGGCGGCCAATCGGCGCCCCGTGCACGAGGTTTCGTCCCGCAACGGCTGGGGCAAGCCATTCGGAGTCGAGGTGCCGCAGCCGCTGTGGCCGCCGCACGAAGTGGCGGACCTGGCCGCGGCGGGATGACGGGCCCAGGAGTGAGTCACATGACCGAGCGCAACGAAATCGGCGTCACCGTGGTGCAGCCCGGGGAGGGCGAGTACGTCGCCCTCCCCGGTTTCGGGGCGGTGTTCAAGCTGACCAGCAAGACAAACGGCGGCGAGGTGTCCATCGTCGAGCACCCGTTCGCCGTCGGTCTCCTCACCGCGGCGCACCGGCACACCCGCGAGGACGAGCACTCGATCGTGCTGGCGGGCGAGATCGGCTTCCGCTCCGACGACAGCGAGGTGGTGCTGGGTCCCGGCGGCTACATCACCAAGCCGCGCGGGCAGATGCACGCGATGTGGAACGCGGGCAGCGAGCCGGGCCGCATCATCGAGGTGATCACCCCGGGCGGATTCGAAAACTATTTCCGCGAGCTCGGGGAGTTGCTCGTCGAGCACGCCGACGACCCGGTCGGCAAGGTCCTGCACGAGTTGCCGGAGTTCGGCGAACTCGCCGACAAGTACGGCCTGACGTACGGGTCGCCCGACTGGATGGACGACATCGCCCGGCGCTACGGGCTGAACCCGCCGTCACACTGAACTGCGGGTCGCCGAGATTGCCGTCACGGCTGTGGTCGGCCGCCGACCCACGACCATGGCGGCAATCTCGGCGCGCGAACCCCGCTGAGCCCGCGATTTGGTCGCCGTGACGCCGGTTCGGTAACCTGGCATTCACCAACGCGGGGTGGAGCAGCTCGGTAGCTCGCTGGGCTCATAACCCAGAGGTCGCAGGTTCGAATCCTGTCCCCGCTACCAAGTGAAACGGCCCCCGGAGGATGCTCCGGGGGCCGTCTTCGTGCGCAACAAAACCTCAGGCGGGGTCCAGGCGGATCGGCAGCCGAGTCGGTCCGCGTAGCGAGCTGTGACGCGACCACTGCGTCGGACCCGCTGGAGTGATTCGGGCGACGCGGGTGACGAGGTGACGCAGTACCGCCTGGGCTTCCATGCGCGCCAGCGGTGCGCCCAGGCACATGTGTGCGCCGTAGCCAAAGGCGACGTGCGTGCGCGGGTCACGGTCGGCGCGATACTCATCGGGTTCGTCGAACGCGGTGGGGTCACGGTTGGCCGCTCCGAACGACAGCAGGATGCGTGAACCGTTGGGAATGGTGACATCACCGATCCGATAGTCGGCGCGGGTGTAGCGGTAGAGATTCTGGATGGGGCTTGTGAAGCGAAGCTGTTCCTCGACGGCCAGCGGAATGAGATCGGGTTGGCTGCGGATCAATTCGTACTGGTCGGGGTGATGGGCCAGCGTGTCGAACATGCCGCCAAGCAGATTGGTCGTCGTCTCATTACCGGCGATGAGTAGATGGATCGCGATGAGCAGTAGCTGGCGGTCGGTGAGGCTGCCGTCGGTGTTGTGCTCGATGAGCCGGCCGAGCACGGTGTCGGACCCCTTGAGCCCGCCCGCGGCGAATTGCTTTGCGAAATACCGCAGTAACGCCGCCATCGCCGACATCGACTTCGTCGCGTCGACGACGCCCGAGAGGGTGGGCGTCAGCTCCATGACACCCACGGCGCGTTGCGACCACCGTCGAAAATCGCGGATGTCGGAGTCGGGCACCCCGAGGATCTGGGCGATCAGGCGTATCGGCATCGGTATCGCCAAGCGCTGTACGACGTCGCAGCCGGGGTCGCTCATCACGTCGGTGACAAGGTCGATGGCCAGCGTCTCGGTCATCTCCTGCCAGGACTTCATCGCGCCCTTGCTGAATCCCGGCTGGACTTGCTTGCGCAGCCGGGTGTGTTCCTCACCGTCGGTGAGCACCGCCAACGGAGCGGACATGCGCAGGCGCGTGACCCCTTGGGTGCTCGTGACCCGGTCGGTGTCGCGCAACGCGGCCCGCACGTCGCCAAGGCGGCTGACGATGAAGGTGGCGCGCCGGGGGTTGTAATGGACGCGGCCGGTTCGGTGCAGGGCGCGGTACGCGTCGAACGGGTTCGCGGCGGTGGCCTGGTCCTGCGGGTCGTAGTCGGTGTTGACCGCACCAATCCACCCGTCGTGTCCGCGGTGGCGGGTGCGGACGGCGGCCGAAACGTTCATCCGCACGGTGCTAACGACCGGTCTGAGGGCATCGGTCGCCTGGCGGGCGGCTTCGCTGATAGGCACCTCGGCTCCTAACCGGATCGCTGGCCGCGCCGCGTGCGAAGTTGGGTCCGAAGGATGCTGATCGTCAGATACGTGAGGTAGCAAGCGGATACGACGGTGGATGGTCGACGCGTGCGCGCGCGCAGCAGCAAGACCCCGATCGTTGTTTCGATCGCGCCGTGGAGGTGGGTGAACTCGCGAGCGTGGCCGGGGAAACCGAGGCGATTGAAGGGGTCGAAGATCCGCGGAACGAGGAAGTGCGCCAGCCCGATCAGGATGGTTATCAGGCCGAGCGCGCTACGCGTGTCGATGTCCGCCATCGCGGTGTCGTTCTCCTTCGGTACGGCCACATTTACGAGAAAATTATTCTCGTAAATGGTGCCACATCGGCGCGCCGTTGCCTAGGCGCGGCGACGCAGCAGTGCTCTAGGTTCACCGTGTGAGCCAATCCCGGCGGGGACGACCGCGGAGCGCGGCCGTGCACGAGGCGATCCTGGATGCCACCCGCTCGCTCCTCGTCGAAGCCGGCTACAGGGGTGTCTCGATGGACAAGGTCGCCGCGATCGCGGGCGTGGCCGTCCAATCTGTGTATCGACGTTGGCCGTCGAAAGCCCCCCTGGTAACCGAGGCGGTTATGCGGGCTTACGACCAGACCGACTTCACGCTTCCCGATACGGGAGACACGGTCGAGGACTTGAGAACGTGGATGCGCGCCTACGCCGAGGTTGGTTCGACTGCCGAGAACGTCGCACTCGTGCGCTCTCTTGCGGCAGCCGCTGCCGAAGACCTGAGCGACCGCGACACCCTGTATCGGCAACTCACCAGCCGTTTCCACGATGCCGTGTCGGACCGGTTACGCGTCGGGATTTCGAAGGGCCAGATACGGCGGGACGCCGACGTCGAAGCCGCCGCCGACGCGCTGATCGGGGCCACGCTCTACCGCACGCTCAGCGTTACTGCATCGGCGGAGGAAACGACCGAACGCTACTACGGACTGATAGACACGGTGATGCGCGGCATCTCGACAGGTAAGTGAGCGAACGCGACGCGGGCCGTTTTCATGCCGCCGAAAGGCGGATTCGCGAAAGACCGCACCTGCCGTATTGCCGGTGGGCCGGTGACGAACCCGTTGACCGACAAAAAGGCAGATTTCGTTGTTTGACGTACGTCTAACGGGGGAACTTTGAGCTAGCCGACTTCGTAGCGTTAAGAATCCGAGGGACAGGTATGGGCGACATCATCGACCGGGCCGAAATGGTGCTGAGGCGGCGATACGAGCTCGCTGCCAGCGAGGCTCATGCGCTACTGATCAGGGTGTCCGAGCAGCAATGCCGCTCAATCGATTCGGTCGCCCATACGGTGATCGAACGATTGGCGCCTGTCGTCGCCGCCGAAACCGGCGCGTCCGGGCCGTGAGCACCGGCCGTATTCACGCCTACCGGGGCAGCACGGCCTCGATGGCGCTGATGACCTCGGGGGCGTCGGGCTCGGTGCGCGGCCGGAAGCGCTGGACCACCTCACCGCCGGGGGAGATGAGGAACTTCTCGAAGTTCCACTGAATGTCGCCCGCCTGCCCGGCGGAATCGGCGGCCTTCGTCAGCTCGGCATACAGCGGGTGGCGGTCATCGCCGTTCACGTCGGTCTTCGCCAGCAGCGGAAACGTCACCCCGTACGTCGTCGAACAGAACTCCCGAATCTCCTCGGCCGTGCCCGGTTCCTGCCCCATGAACTGGTTGCAGGGCACGCCGACGACGGTCAGGCCGCGATCGCGATAGTCCTCGGCGAGCTTTTCCAGCGCCGTGTACTGCGGCGTCAGGCCGCACTTGGAGGCCACGTTGACCACCAGCGTCGCACCGTCGGACAGTTCGCCCAGCGTGGTCGGCCGGCCGTCGAGGGTGGTCAGGGAGATGTCTTTGACAGTCACGCCGATGACGCTAACGCACTGCGCCGCCGCCAATTCTGCGAACGCCGGTTCGCACGACGCCGACCGCCCAAGGTACATTTTGTGGGCTTCGTTATTGCATGTGTGTGCAGAGCCCCCCGGAGGGGAAAGTCCGCCGCAGCACTGGGATGCGGCCCAGAGGTGAGGGGCGCTGTTGACGACGTCTTCCCCGGTGCAGGTCAACTCCCAGCGACTGCCGCCGTACCGGTGGATCGCCGTTGCCGTGCTGCTGATTTTGGCGATCATCTTCACCCTGGTTTACGTGCAATTCCGCGGCGGCTTCACCGCGAAGACGAAGTTGACCATGCTGGCGTCGCGGGCGGGCCTGGTGATGGATCCGGGCTCGAAGGTCACCTACAACGGCGTGGAGATCGGCCGGGTGGGTGACATCTCCGAGACCGTGCGTGACGGCAAGCCCGCCGCGAAATTCACGTTGGAGGTGTATCCCCGGTACCTCAATCTGATCCCGTCGAACGTGAACGCCGACATCAAGGCGACCACGGTGTTCGGCGGCAAGTACGTGTCGCTGACCGCCCCCGACCACCCGTCGCCGCAAAAGCTCAACTCGCACACCGTGATCGATGCGCGGTCGGTGACCACCGAGATCAACACGCTGTTCCAGACCATCGTGTCGATCAACGAAAAGGTGGACCCGGTCAAGCTGAACCTGACGCTGAGCGCGGCCGCCCAGGCGCTGACCGGGCTGGGCGACAGGTTCGGCCAGTCGGTGGT
>NZ_LATC01000004.1:0-102507 GCF_001414075.1 Mycobacterium sp. UM_11
CGCGGGGCGAGGTCGACACGTGCAAGGCGCCTGCTTCGCCGCGAAGGAACCCCGGGGATCCGGTCAACGGCGAAACCCACAGGACGCCGGCGCGGTCGTGCCCGGTCAGCGCGGCGAACCGCTGTGACGCGAGAAATGCGGTGGCTCCCCGGGACAGCGGCGACGAGTCGAGCATGCCCTCGAGCCGCCTGGCCTCGGCTTCCACGCCCGCTCGGCGTTGGGTTGCGATCTCGCCCTCGTGGAAGCCCATCGCCGTCATGTGTGCTGCAACAACGCGGCCACCGCAAAGCTTCCGGCGTTGGCCCTAGGCGACCGACACGATGCGCGCGACCGGCCTGCCGCCGCGCATGACCTCGATCGTCTGGCCCGCCGCGACCTCGTCGAAATAGCGGCCCGCTCGCTTCCGCAGCTCGCCGAGCTCGATCCCCCCGCTGGCGTCCGCCGGGACAGCGGTGGGCTCCGCATCGCCGGCCGACACGATCCGCGCCAGCAACTTGCCGCCGCGCACGACGCTGATCGCCTCCCCGGCCGCCACCCGGTCGAAGCACCGCCCGGCGCGTGTTCGCAGTTCGTCCAACCCGACCCAGCCCCCCGGTGCCCCGGCCCCGACGGATCGGGCTGGAATCGGGGCAACCCTGAAGTCGCCGACGGATACGATCCGCGCCACGAGTTTGCCGCGCCGGACGACGTCGAAGGTCTCGCCCGCGGCGACACGCTCGAGGTAACCGCACGTGTTACTCCGAAGTTGGCCTAGGCCAATCGATTCCCGCATTTCGTTCCGATCCCTTCGCTCACCTGATGGCCGGTGGCGCCAGCATGTCCTGCCAGCCGTCATCGCCGGTCTTTCTCGAGTTTTCGACCCCGTACTTCACGCCGTCGGGGCCCACCAGCTCGCCGCTCTGGGGAAGGTAAACGGCGGGGGGAGGACCGCCCGGGGTGTAGACGCACGGATTCGGTTGCTGCCCATTGCATTCGACGGTCCCCGAGCCCGGCCGCTGTAGTGGGTCGCTGACCGGTGGCGGCGTCCCCGGAACCCGGTCGGCGGGGGCCGGGTTGAGGCCGTTGTTCACCGACGGCGCGGGTATCACCAGCCCCGGTTTCACCGGTTGGTCGCAGCGCGCCGCGGGCGCGGGGCAGGTCACGATCTGGTTGGGGTCGCCGTACCACGGATTGGTGCCCAGCGGAACGTAGGGCTTGGAGTCGCGGCATTCCCGCGGCGTGGCGGCCCGCTTACCGGGCACGTCGACGCACGGCAGGTTGCGCGCGCCACGTACGGCGTTGGCGGGGGTGTCTTGCGGTATCTTGCAATAGGTTCCGGACGGCATCGGCGCCAAACTGGTATCCGCGGGAGACCGCCACTCGGCCGCGGGAAGGAAACCGGTCAGGCACGGCGGGGGCTGATTGATGGTGAGCGAGGTGCCCAGAGAGGCGTATCCCGGGAAAGCCGACGTGACCGTCTGGCCTTCCGATGCGCCCTGCGGATACGCCACCAGCAGCTGCTCGACGCCCTTGTGATAGCGCTTCAGCATGTCGAGCACGATCTCGAGGTTTGCCAGCGTCTGCGGCAGCGACTCCCGCACATCGCCGAACACCTCGTTGACCTGATCGGCGGTCGGCGCCGCCTGGGTCAGAATGCTTTGCACGTGCTGGTCGTTTTCCGCGCTCTCGGCGGCCAGGATGTTCAGGTTGTGCGACCAGCGCTCGATCGAGTCGCTCGAGTCGACCTGACTGTCGATGAGCGGCCCGGAGTTTTGGACGATGTCGTTGATATCGGAGAGGTTGGTCTTGAAGTCACCGGCGATTGCCTGCGTCGCATCGACGAGCCGTTGCAGCGCGGGGCCCAATCCGCCTACGGCTTGGGCGGTTTCGTCGAGCAGCGAGGCGATCTTGTCCTTGGGTAGCACGGCCAGCCCGCGGTTGGCCGCGTCCAGCGCAGGCCCGATCTCGGTGGGCACGGTGCCCTTGGTGATGGTTTGTCCGGGCGAAAAGTATTGGCTCGGATTGCCCGCCGACACCAGGTCGAGGTACTGCTCACCGACCGCGGAAACCGAATGCACGTTCGCCGACGCGTCAACGGGGATCCGGTAGCGGTCGCCGATGCTCATGGTCACCCGCGCGCCGGTCTTGGTCGGCTCGACGTCGGTGACCGTGCCGATGGTTTCACCGCGGTAGGTCACGTTCGAGGTCTTGTACAGACCCCCCGACGCGGGCAGGTCCGCCTTGAGCGTGTACTGGCCGATCCCCATCGCGCTGGGAATCTGCAAGTAGTACCAGCCCAGGGCAACCGCCGTGACCGCGGTCAGGATGGCGAACATGACCAGCTGGCGTTTGATGAAGCGGGTCAGCATTGCCGGTCCGCCCTTTCGACCAGCGGCCCGCCCGGCACGTCGTTGGGGTTCGGGGTGTAGCGGACGTCGGGGATCATCGTCTCGGGGTCGCGGCCCCACGACTGCTCGAGCGCGCGCAGCGCCCCGGAGAACCCGGTCCCGGTGAGGACCGCGTTGTCGACGGCGCTCATGGTCAGGTCGAGGGTCAGCGACAGGTTGAAGTAGTCGCCGCGGAACGCCTTGGGCACGGCGTCAATGTCGAACGGGCGGACGAGGATCAGCTTGAGCGCGCGAATCAGATACGGCGCCCCGCGGCCCAGTTCCCGCAGCGGGCACTGCAGCGACTGCAAATCCTGGTGGATGTCACCCCGCGCGCCGGACAGGTACTGGTCGGCCAGCTGGCTGAGCCGCCCGGTCGCGTCAACCGCGTTGATCAGGAGGTTCTGCTTGTCGGCGAAATGCTTGAGCAGGGGCGGGAATTCGGTGAGGACACGATCCAAGACGTCGGAGCGGGGGCCCACGTACGCCAGCAGCCGGTTGGTGGAATCGATGGCGCGGGTGATGTCCTCGCGTTGCTCGTCGAGTCGGGCGGTGAAGGTGTCCAGCTTGCCGAGGAAGGCGCGGATCTGCTCGGCCCGTCCGTTGACGATGTTGTAGACCTCGTTCTGCAGCACCTCGAGGTTGGGAATACCTCCGCCGCGCAGCACGATCGCCAGGCTGGCCAGCGTCTGTTCCGTCGTGGGGTAGGTGGACGCGTTTTTCAGCGGGATGAGGTCGCCGTCTTTGAGTAGCTCGGGCGACGGGTTGGGTGGCGCCGCCAGCTCCACGTGCTGCGAACCCAGCAGGCTGGTCTGCCCGATCTTGGCGGTCGCGTTCTTGGGTAGCTTGACTTCCTTGCCCAGGCGGAGCGTCAGCGTCGCCACCCAGTTCTTCAACTGGATCGCCCGCACCGTGCCGACGAAGACGTCGGCCACCCGCACCCGGCTGTTGTCGTTGAGGGCCAGGGTGTCGGGCATCTGCACATAGACGGTGTAGGAGCCCGGTCCCGAGCCCGGCCCCCCGGGCATCGGCACGTTGGCGATTCCGTGCCACTTCGCGCACGACGTCAGCGATACGGCAACCGTCAGCACCGCCAGACCCTGCCAGGCCCGGTGCCGGCCGCGGACGGCCAAGGCGCGCAACGCGTTCACGATCCCGGTCCTGTCGATGCGGCCGCCGGTGTCGGCGCCACCGGGCCCGGGACCACGCCGGGTCCCGGCGGCGGTGGCGGGATCGGCACCTGCGGGGCCTGCAGGCCGATCGGTGGCACCACCGGGTTCTCGTCATAGGCGTTCGGCGGTCCGGGCGGGGTCTGCAGCCCGGCCGGCGGGGGCGGGCTGTCCGGGCCGCCCATCAGTTCGCCCAGCGACTCGGGCGTCAACAGGCCACCCGTGATCGGCCCCACCTGCGTGCCCTGCATGCCCGGCGCGACGACCCACCCCGGCTGCGTGTTGCGGTGCGAGAGCGGCGTATCGGGCACCCAGATCCCGGGGACGGTGGTGTCCTTGTAACCGTTCGGCGGGTGCAGCCGCGGCTCGGAGTAGGCGACTTCCTTGGGCAGCACCTCGGCGGTGCTGAACAGGTTCAGCCCGAACGGAAGGTAGTTGAACTTGATCGAATCGAGGATCGGCGCCAGGTATTGCGCGCACAGTTCGGCGGATTCTTGATAACCCAACCGGCTGCCGGCCTGAATCATGCTGCACATGAACTGCATTGGGTTCGCGAAGTTCGGGATCGCGGGGATGGACATCACGGCGCCGTGCGAGGGGTGATAGATCTGGCTGAGGTTCGTCTCCAGCGTCGGCAGGACGTGCAGCGCGGTTTCCAAACCGTTCAGCGGGTCGGGTTGGACCAGCGTGGTGGTCAGGCTGGCGAGGTTGTCGACGTCGTGCGCGAGCACCTCTCGGTTCTTGGTCAGGAATGGGCGCAGGGTGGAGAGCAGGCCGTCGAATTGCTGGATGGCCGTGGACAGGTCGCGATCGGACCCGGTCAACTTGTCGGTGAACCGCGCCAGGTTCGTGTTCAGCGCGACGAACTGCTGGTCGTCTTTGTGCAGGGCGTTGACGAACTGCGCCAGGCTGCGCACCACCGCGAAGAAGTCACCACGGCCCTCGTTCAGCGCGGTCAACGACCGCGACAGGCTGTCCAGCGTGGTGTTGATCTGTTTGCCCTTGCCCGCAAGCCCATCCGCGAACGACTCGATGGCCTCGCCGAACGGGCCCTTGGGTTGCTCGGGCGTCGGCCCGAGTTTGGAGATGATGTTCGCGACGCTGTCGCGCAGTTCGTCCCACTCCGTCGGCACCTGCGTGCGCTCGATCGGGATTACCGCGTTGTCGGCCATCACCGGGCCGCCCTTATACGGAGGCTCCAACTGAATGCTCCGCGACGCCACCAGCGTTGGGTTCACCACGACGGCGGAGGCGTTGGCGGGCACCTTGTACTTGTTGTCGTAGTGGAACGTCACCTTCATCTTGTCGCCGGCCGGTTCGATCTTGTCGACCGAACCGACGCGGACGCCCATGATCTGGACCTTGTCCCCGGAATAGAGCGCGTTCGCCGTTGGGAGGTAAGCGATCACGGTGTTGGTGGTCAGCTTGTGATAGAGCCGAACGCCGATGAATACGGCGACCACGGCCAGCAGCGCCACCAACGTTCCGACGATCGTTCGGGTCCGCGGTTTGTGGATATGCAAGGCGCCGCTCAATTCTGGTTACCTCCCGTGATGCCGCTGCCTCCCGTGCCGCCCGGGTTGATGAACGGGGCGGGCAACTGCTGACCGGGGCCCGGCGGCGCGGGCGGCCCCGGCGGCAGCCCCGGCGCGAACGTCGACGGTGGGGGGGTGGGGCCGGCGGGTTGCAGGTTCTCGGTGCGCGCCCCCGGCGGTGCCTGGGCGGGCAGCGGCACCGGCGTGCCGAGGACGTCCGGCACCGGTTCGCCCGGCCGCCCGGCGATCGGGATTCCCGGGGTCGGTGGCAGCCCGCTCGGGTTCGGCGGCGACGTCGCGACGTCGATCGGCGCGGGGAAACTGCCGCCGAACGGCCCGGCGTTCACCCCCGCGCACGGCAGCGGGTTCCACGGCCGGGGCAGCGAGTCGGCCGGCGGGGTGTACGAACACGCCGTTCCGGGCGGGACGGCCGGTCCCGGATGATCCGGGGTGCCTTCCAGCACCGGGGGCGCGGGCGGCGGTGCCCCGTTGGGGAACCGGGTGCCGTTGGGGTCGGGCCAGCGGAACTCGGGGAGGCCGGCGCTGCGCCAGAAGTCTTCGGGGTCGATACCGCGCTTCTTGAATGCGGCGTCGACGAACGGCTGCAAGATCCAGTACGGCAACAGGTTGGACAGGACGATCTTGAAGTAGGGCCCCGACGCGACGGATTCCCCTAGCGACGCGGCGAATTGGCTGACGTAGGTGAGGGTTTGAGCCAGGTCGTCTTTGCGCTCCACCAGCACATCGCTGATCGCGCGCAGCTGCTCCAGCACGGGGTTGAGGTTCGGGTTGTCGTTGATGAAGCCCTGCACCTCGGCCGAGAAGGCCGAAATGTTCTGCAGCAGTGCGCTGATGGCCTGGCCGCGTTCGTTGAACGCCGCCAGCAGCGTCTTCGCGTTGACCAACAGCCGGTTGATTTGTTCGCTGCGGTCACCGAGCACGCTGGCCACCTGATGGGCCTGCGCGAGGAGGTGCTTGATCTGTTCGTCGCGCTTACCGATGGTGTCGGAGAACCTGGTCAACCCGTCGAGTGCGGCACTGAGGTGGGGGTAGGTCTGATCGACGGTCTGCGACAGGACATTCAGCGACCGCTTGACGGTGTCGACGTCCCAGCCGGTGGCGGCCTTGGTGACGTCGAAGGCCGCGTCGTAGAGCTGATAGGGGGTGGTGCTTTGGCCCAGCGGCAATACCCCACCGGGGCGCAACGCCTGGCCTCCCCGCGGCTCGATCTCGAGCACCTTCTTACCGAGGATCGTGTCGGTCTTGATGGCGAGCCGGCTCTCGGTGCCAATGGTGTTGCCCCCGATGGAGAACTTCAATCGAACGTGGTCGCCATCGATCTCGAGTCCCTCCACCTTGCCGACGTTCACGCCGGAGATGCGCACCTTGTCGCCCTTGTTGAGCTGGCCGGTATCGGTGAACTGCCCGTAGTAGCTCGGGCTGGCGAACATCATCGGGATACTGGTGAAGCTCTGGCCCACGGCGACCACCAGCGCCAGCACGGTGATGCCCATGACGCCGGCCCGGCCGCGGTTGAATTCCGTCAGTGTTCTCATTGCGGCGTGCACCTACCCGTGGGCTGCTGCCAGATCCGGACCGTGCGCACCGGGCCCCCGGGCTGCAGCCCGTTCCACCGGATCGAAAGGTCGCAGAGGTAGAAGTTCACCCAGTCGCCGTAGAGCCCGATGCTGCGTCCGATCAAATTGAGCGCGTTGGGTGTCTTGTGGATCAGATCGCCGAGCTGATCGCGTTGGTCGACGAGCGGTTGTTGAAGGGCCTGCAGGTAGTTGATCGCCTTGTGCAGCAGAGCGCGGTTGTCGGCGAGCAGGTCCGCGACCGTTCCCGCGGCGTTGCTGATGTTCGCGGTGCCGGCGGCGAGCGGGTCGGCGTGGTTCTGCAGGCCGGTGATCAACCGTTCGAAGTTGTCGACGGTCTGGTCGAACTCTTGGCGATGCCTGACGGTGGTGTCGAGCACGACGTTGAGGTTCTTGACCACCTCGCCGATCGCCTGGTCGCGTTCGGCGATGTGGGCGGTCAGCCGCGCGGTCTGGTCCAGGATGTCGTTGATGGTGCCGCCCTGACCCTGAAACACGGTGATGATGGACGACGCGATGGTGTTGACCTTGTCCGGATCGAGCGCGCGGAACAGCGGCTTGAAACCACCGATCAGGGCGTCGAGATCCAGCGCGGGCGAGGTTCGCGACAGCGGGATGAATCCGCCGGGCGGCAAGGTGCGGTCGGCGCCCTCGCCCTCGCCGCGTTTGAGCTCCAGGTAACGGTCGGCGAACAGGTTGAGATAGCGGACCTGCGCGGTAGTCGTCTGGTACAGCGGTATCGAGCGGTCGACGTCGAAGTCCACCATTACCCGCTGGCCGCCATCGATCAGCCGCACCGCCTTGACCTTGCCGATCTCCACCCCGGCGGCGCGGACGAACTGGCCGTCCTTCAAGCCCGTGGCGTTCTTGAACTCCGCGGTATAGCTGTTGGTGCTGTTGAACCGCATCTGAGCGAACACCACGACGATCGACACGGTGATCAGCAGCAGCACCAGCGAGACGATGCCGAGTTTGATGGCGGATCCGGTGATTTTCATGGGTTGATCGTGTTGTCCCCGACTTGGCGGCCCCACACGTACTCGATTGCGTACGGTGAGCCGGTATCCAGGTGGTTGTAGGGCGCGAGGCTGGCGCCGGTGTCGACCACCAGGCTCGGCGCCGGCCACAGGTCATGGGTGATCGCTTGCCAGCAACCCGGCGCGCCCCCCGGCCCGCCGCGGGCGTTCACCTTCGGCAGATTGTCCGGGTACACAAAGGGATTCGGCGCACCGCCGACCAGCCCGGCCAGCGTCAGGAGGCCCATGGTGGCCGCCGTGCCGGCTAAGCCGGGCAGCGTGAGCATGCCACCCAGCCCCGACGTCAGCTCGGTCATGGTGCGCAGCGCGTAACCGTTGCCGCCGCCCGTCGTCGCATAGGCGGCGGGTTCCTCGTCGTAGTAATTCCTGATGGTGCAGAAGAATTCGGGGCTGTAGGTATCGAGCAGCTGGGCGGTGGGCACCAGATCGGCGGCCCCCCGCTGCAGGTAGGGGCCGCCGCGGGCGAAGATGTCTGCGCCGGTGTTGCCCAACCCGGCGGCGGCCAACAACGCGGCATCCAGGTCGGCCTCCTGCCGGTGCAGCGTGCGCGCGGTGACCACCGCGTGGTCCAGGGAGTCGAACAGATCCGGCGCGGCGTTGGCGTAGACGTCGCCCAGGGCGGCGAACTGCCGAATGTCATGCCGGATCTGGGGCATTTGCGGATTGATGTCGTCGAGGATGGCGTTGGCGTTGACGATCGACTGCCCGAACTTGTCTCCCAAGCCGGTAAGCGCCTGCGCGGCCGCGGCCAGCGTGAGGTTGACCTTGACCGGGTCCAGCTTCTCGGTGATCGTGGTGAGCGTCTCGAACAGCGTGTTGAACTCCGTTGTCACCGACCGCGCATCAATCACGTGGTCCGATGTAATGCGTTGAAGGGTAGGGTTTTTCGGGGAAGTCAGCGACACATACTTGTTGCCGAACAACGTGGTCGCCTTGATGTTGGCGTCCACGTTGGCCGGAATCAGCTCGATCCATTTCGGATTCACGTTCATGACAAACTTGGCCGCCGGTACGCCATCACGCTCGGTCTCCGAAATCGTGGCCACCCGGCCGATTTCCACGCCGTTGTAGGTGACCTTCGACCCGGGATCCATCACCAGACCGGCCCTTGGGGCCAACATCGTCAAGCGCGTCACCGGGGACAGCTGGCCCCGAAACTGCAACCACACGAACCCCAGCACCACCGCGGCGACCACCAAGAACGCCAACGCCGCCGTCCGGTACGGCGGGATGCGCTTCGGGTTTTCCTTGGGTCTCGGTGCCGGGGCTGTCATTGGCGGCTACACCGTGAGGTTGAAGTTCGGGGTTTTGCCGTACACCGCCATCGCGGTCAGCACGACCACCACCACGATCGTGATCAGCGACAGCCGCATCGACCGGCCCACCGCTTCGCCAACGCCGACCGGCCCGCCGGTGGCGGTGTAGCCGTAGTAGCAGTGGGTGGTCATCACGACGACCGCGACCAGGATCACCTCCGCGAACGACCAGCCCACGTCGTTGAGGCGCAGGAAGGTGTGGAAGTAGTGGTTGTAGGTGCCGATCGACTGCCCGTACAGCAGCACGGTGGTGACCTGCTGGGACAGGAACGCCATGGTCATCGCCAACCCGTAGAGCGGGATGATGACGATCAGACCCGCCAGCACCCGGGTGGACGCCAGAAAGGGGATCGAGCGGATGCTCATCACCTCGAGCGCATCGATCTCCTCGCTGATGCGCATGGCGCCCAGTTCGGCGGTGGCGCCGGCCCCGACGGTGGCCGCCAGCGCCTGACCCGCGGCGACCGGCGCCACAAACCGCACATTGACCAGCGCGGCCAGGAATCCGGTGAACGCCTCGACGCCGATGTTGCCCAGCGTCGCGTACCCCTGGATGGCGACCAGGGAGCCCGCGGACAGGGTGATGAAGCCGACGATGGCGGCGGTGCCGCCGACGACGGCCATCGCGCCGGTGCCCATGCCCATCTGGGCGACCATTCGTAGCAGTTCTTTGCGGTAACGATGCAGGGCGAAGGGAATCTGCCCGACCGCGCTCAGGGCGAACCAGACCATTTGCCCGATCTCGACCAGCACCCGGTCCGGGGCTTCCGCGTAGCGGGTTACGGCGGCCCGCGGAAAATGGAGATGCCGTGCGGGAACACCGGTGGTCGCGGTCATTTCATCGCCCCGTTCCGAATCGGACACCGATGGTGGTCAGCGCCGCGTTGACCGCGAAGAGCGCGATGAAGCAGAGCACCACCGTCTCGTTGACGGCAGTGCCCAATCCCTTGGACCCGCCGCGGACGATCAGCCCGCGATAGCAGCCGACCAGGCCGGCGATCAGGCCGAACGTCGCGGCCTTGATGAACGCGATCACCACCTCGGGCAAGCCGGTGAGCGCGGTCAGCGTGGAGAGGTACGCGCCGCTCGAGACGTTCTGCAGGTACACGCTGAACAGGTAGCCGCCGCCCAGGCCGACGGCGACCACGAGGCCGTTGAGCAGCACCGCCACGAGTGTCGAGGCGACGACGCGGGGGACCACCAGCCGGTGGATCGGGTCGATGCCGAGCACCTCCAGGGCGTCGATCTCCTCGCGGATCGTGCGCGCGCCGAGGTCGGCGCAGATTGCGGTGCCGCCCGCGCCGGCGACCACCAACACCGTCACGATCGGGCCGAGCTGGGTGACCGCGCCGATCGCGGCACCGGCACCGGATACGTCGGCGGCGCCGATCTCCGCCAGCAGGAGGTTGAGCGTGAAGATCAGCAGCACGGTTTCCGGGATCGACACCGCGATGGTGGGCAGCAGCGAGACCCGCATGAGAAACCAGCCATTCCAGATGAACTCACGCCACTCGAACGGCTGCCTCAGCGCCTTTCCGGTCAGCACGCACATGCGGAAGAACCCGCCGGCCACCTCGGTGCCCGGCCGTATCCGGCTAACGACTTTGCTGCTAGACAGGTGTGCGCTAGTCATCGCGCCGCCCTGGAACCGACCACGCGACCAGGCGCGAGATCTCGGCGCTGCGTCCCGTGCGCGTTACACGTCGTCGCGGAGCCGCCCGAGCCGCGCCCGTTTGAGGATCCGCAGATCGGGTGAGCGCGCCGCGAAACGCGATGCGCTAGAAACCCTCTGGAAGCGTCTGGAGACGACGATCGCACTCGGCTTCTTCGCCCCATGTTGCGATGCCCGCAATCCCACTCCC
The DNA here is from genome assembly GCF_001414075.1 of Mycobacterium sp. UM_11. Taxonomy (NCBI): domain Bacteria; kingdom Bacillati; phylum Actinomycetota; class Actinomycetes; order Mycobacteriales; family Mycobacteriaceae; genus Mycobacterium; species Mycobacterium sp. UM_11. Next base: position 10,881 of record NZ_LATC01000004.1, read on the forward strand.
GGGTTATCACCTTGTTCGCGAAGCCGCTCGACCAGATGGTCCCCGAATCGGCACTCTGGCGCCGCGCCCTCCGGCTCCACGCCGCCCTCATTTGCGCCACGCAGCAACTATCGCATTAGACCGTACGGTCAGTCAATAACGCCAGGAATCGTCGGAGTTTCGTGTTCGCGACCCATGGGCAAACTTCCAGCCGGGCTTCCGCGAATTAGGCTCGTAACAGGCGTCTTTAAGGGTTCTAACGCGACGGCGGTAGATGATTGGGGTGGTTCCGCGAAAACGAGGACAAGTGAAGTCTCGCCGGATAAACTGACCGGGCGTACAGCGACGGATCGCGCGCGCCTCGTCGCGGTTAACGGCCATCGGCCCGGGCGGCTCAGCGCTTCAGCGCGGGTCCGGTTGAGCAGTTGCCGCCATGCGCAACGGATTTCGTCGCGTGGCGGTCAATCCGACCGTTCCGCGACCGCGGCTAGGCATTCACGCACGACGGAGACGACGTCAGCGGAAGGGCTGGCCCAGGTGCTGAGCCCCAGCCGGTCGAGTAGCAGTCCACCGAGGAACACATCGACGAAGGCGGCCCCCACCTGTTCGGGCGAACGTGCGCCGGCGGGATCAAACCACACCCACATCCACTGCAGCGATCCCCACAGCTGCAGCGCGGCCAGTTCGACGTCGACGCTTCGGAAAACACCGCACTCTATGCCCGTTCGGATCTCGTCAATCGCCAGTGTTTGCAACTGATCACGCAACTTACGCACTTGCTGCATCGCCGGGTCATCCGACAGCTGAACCACCTCGCGCTGGCTCGCTACCGTGGCATCGCGCGCGGTCACTTGCAGGAGAGCGGAGGCGTAAATGATTGCCGCGATGCGTTCGTGGGGCGCGGCCAGGCGGGCCCATGCCATCTGCAGCACGTCGAGTTGCCCGGCCAGGTGGCTCTCTTCGAGCTCGCGCAACATCTGCGCTTTGGTTCCGAAGTGATGGACAATGGTGCCCTTCGACATGCCGAGCTCGTCAGCGATGTCGCCCATATTCGTTCTGTCGTAGCCACGTTCGGCGACGTAGCGGACAAACGCGTCGAAAATCTCGCTGCGTCTACCAGGCGATCGGGGCATCATCCACCCTTCGCTAGACTAACCGTACGAACGGTCCATCATAAGCTTCGCCGTGTCAAGATCCCGTTAGCCGTGCCGCCGTTCGGCCGTCACGCGGCGACCCGGGAACTGTGCGATCCGCTGGGAGCCTAAAGCGCCCTGCGGCCGGCGAACCGGTCCGGCGCCGTGATGACATATGTGTTCGCCCCGGGCGCCGCCTTGATCTCGCCGGCGGCGTACACGGTCATGAGCTCTTGACCGTCGCTGTCGGCGACGCACACATAAGTGTCCGTCTCGGCGTCGTAGTCGAAGCTGTCCCAAGCCAATACGAACGCCAAGCAGTTGCCGTCGCGGTCTGCGATGACGAGCTTGTGAACCCCGGACTCCTTCAACAGCTCGGCATCTTGAGCGCGCCGCTGAGGGATCTGGTTGTCCTGGACCGTGAGGCTGTTTAACATATGGCTGCTCCCTCTCCGTCGGACCCGGGCTCGGATCCTTAGACGGTCCGCGCCTGGCCGAAACGTTTCTCCCGGAATACGGCCCCGACCAGGGCACTAGGGCCTCTCTCGGGGGGCCGTAAGTCGCTAACCCACGGCAGCGTGCCTCAGGCGCTGGGGCGCCCCTGCGAGCGGTAGCCGGTCAACGGCGACAGAGTCCTGGGACGCACCGCGACCAAGAGCACGCCGGCGGCAAAGAGGGTCGCGGCCGGCCACGAGAATCGCCCGTCCGGGGCGAAGCCGCCCTGCGCCAAGAAGTGCAGGCCGACCGCGGCCAGGACTGCGCCGGTCAGCATGGTCGCCTCGGCCCAGCGATCGCCGAGCGGCAGGCCGAACGTGGGCAGCGGAACCGCGAAGAACCGCCGCTGCCACCACAGCAGCAGCAGTTCGACCGCTGTGACCACGCTGAGGATGGTGATCCATTCCAGCCGGACCAGCCACCACGCCACGGAACCCTCGGATGGCTGCGGAATCAGCCCGGCCGGGTAAGCGATGATCGCGACGATGACGACCGGCACCATGTGCCAAAGGTAGAGAGCCATGACGTTGGCGTTGGCGGTGGACAACACCCGCTGCACCGGGCCGTGGCGCAGGACCCCTTCGAGTGTCGCCGCCAATGCCATCGCCAGCCCAGCCTGGGCGCAGGCGAACGCCATCATCGCCACCGTGGGGGGCGTCGTGTTCTCGATCGGCTCGCCGGGAACCCCGATCATGCTGACCGGATACGGCCCCACCCGGATCAGCAGCGCCAGAGCAACGGCCGAACCGGCCGCGAGCAACACCGGCCTGCGCCCGGCCAACAGCCCACCGTGCCAAGCGATCCCGAGCTGGTAGAGCAGGCCCCAGCAGATCAGGTAATTCAGCCAGCCGACGTAGGGGACGTGACCGGCGAGCGAAACGGCGTCGACGAGTACCACACCCGCGGCCAGCGCCGCCGGCACCCTGAGCCCCCAACGTCCGTGTGCCGCAACGGCAATCGGGGTCAGCGACACCACCAGCACATATACGGCGAGGAACCACAGGTGCATGGCCACCGCCCAACCTGCGTATTCCAGCACCGTGCCCGACACGTTGCGGACCTGAAGAACCACCACGAGCGCCGAAACCAGCGCGACGTAGACCGTGGTTGGTCCGAGCACCCGCGCCAGTCGATGCCGAATCCAGGCCTGCCGGGAGAAGCTGTCGGCGCCGCGGCGGTGTGCCCACGACACCGCACCGGCGTAGCCGGCCACGAAGAAGAACACCGGAACCGCCTGGAATATCCAGGTCAGCCATTGCGTCCAGGGCATGTCGAGCAGCGGGTTCTCGCGGCCGAATTGCCCGTCGTGATAGGTCACCGAACCGGCCAGCCAGTGGCCGAGCACGATGAGAACCACGCCCGAGGCGCGGTAGAAGTCCACCGCCAGATTGCGGGCCGGTCGCGCGGTTTCTACGTCGTCCATCGGATCGCGGCAACATCGATGCGGTGCACTCGCGCAACGGTACCCGCCCCGTGGCGTGCAGTCGCGAAGCGCACAATGACTCCATGAAACAAGCGCGCCTCGCGAACCTGGAGGTCGGTCGCCTCGGCTTGGGCGCGATGGGCATGTCCGTCGCCTACGCCGGCGCCGGCACCGACGACGCCGAGTCGATCCGTACCGTTCATCGCGCGATCGACCTGGGCGTCACGCTGATCGACACCGCCGAGGTCTACGGCCCCTACGTCAACGAGGAATTGGTCGCACGCGCCCTGCAGGGCCGGCGGGACCGGGTGGTGTTGGCCACCAAGTTCGGCCTGATTTCCCACACCGGCCGCAACGGCTTGGACAGCAGCCCCGCCAACATCCGGATAGCGGTGGAGGGCTCGCTGCAACGATTGGGCACCGATCGCATCGACCTCTACTATCAGCACCGCCTCGACCGCGAGACCCCGATCGAAGACACCGTCGGCGCGTTGGCCGAACTGGTCACCGCCGGGAAGATCCGGCACATCGGCCTGTCGGAGGTCGGCGTGAACACGATTCGCCGCGCACACGCGGTGCACCCCATCACCGCGGTGCAGTCGGAATACTCGCTATGGACGCGCGACCAGGAAGACCAGATCCTGCCACTGCTGCGCGAATTGGGGATCGGGTTCGTGCCCTACTCGCCGTTGGGTCGCGGCTTTCTCACCGGCGCCATCCGCTCCACCGAGGGGCTGCCCGACAGCGACTACCGCAAGACCAATCCACGGTTCTTCAAGGAGAACTTCCAGCACAACCTACAGAGCGCGGACGAATTGCGGAGCATCAGCGCTGACGTCGGCGCCACTCCCTCTCAGGTCGCGCTGGCTTGGCTGTTGGCAAAAGGTCCCGACATCGTGCCGATTCCGGGAACCAAGCGGGTGTCGCGCCTGGAGGAGAACGTCGGCGCCGACGCCGTCGAGCTGACACCGGACCAACTGTCCCGGCTTGACCGGATCACCCCACCCAAGGGTGGCCACCATGCCGAGGCGCAGATGCAATGGATCGACCGTTGACGGGCGCGCGCGAGAAGTAGGTGCAGGGCGCGCGTGGTGGCACGAGCCATGTTGCGAGACAGGATGATTAGCGATCGGCGCCCGCCAGCGCCGCCGCGCCGTACTTCTTCTCGATCAGCCCCCACGGGTCGGCGTAGGGGCCGCGTCCCTCCAGCCGGCGCTGCACCGCCAGCGCCGCGCGCACGACGGGCCGCAGCACGGGACTCAGCAGCCGCAACACGATCCGCCTGCGGCCCTGCGTCCCGGCGATCCAGTCCAGGGTCTGGGACCAATCGTGCTCCTGGAAGTCGAGCAGCGCCTGCGCTTCGGTGGTGTCGTACCAGCCGGTGAAGCTCCAGCCGCGGTCGTCGCCCGGGTCGCCGGGCAGCAAGGCGGAGGGGCCGAGCGGGCCCAGGCCGGCGGCCCTCATCAGGTCGTCCTGGAGCGCGTGCTGCAGGAGCACGTACGTCTCGTTGCCCCCGATGAGCAAAACCTTGCCGGAAATGGCCGCCCCGCGATCGACGCCGTTGGCGAACGCCAGCGCTACATCACGCGCATCGACCATGTGTATGCGGTTATCGCTCGGGATCGACCGCATCAGGATCAGGTAGTCACCATTGATGCCGGCCTGAGTGTCCGGCGAGATGACGCCCGCCAGCCGGAAGAGCGCGTACGGCAGGCCGCTGGCGCGGATCGCCGCTTCGGCAAGCACCTTGTCTTCACCGTATTGATCGATCGGATTTACCGGGGTGTCCGGGGTGATCCGTTCCGGTTGGCGATAGGGGTTGCGCGAGCCGTAGACGGCGGCGCTGGACGCCATCAGGAACAGCGGCGGATCGGGGAGCGCGGCGCAGGCCGCCAAGAGATTCTCGGTACCGCCGACGTTGACCCGGCGGGACAACGCCGGGTTGCGGTACGACGGTGGGGAGACGATGGCGGCCAGGTGGATGACCGCCCCGGGCCGATGGGTCTCGATGAGCCCGCGCACCGCTTCGGCGTCCAGCAGGTCGGTATAGGCGGGGATCAGCGTCCCGGAATGCCCGCCGGCGGCCAATTCTTTCTCCACCGCGACGGTGTTGTCGTTGCGCAGATCCATCGCGATCACGGTGCACCCGCGATCGAGCAGGATCTGCGTGCAACGCTTGCCAACCAGTCCGAACGCGCCGGTGACCAAAACGGTGGCGATTGTCATGGTCACTGTCCCATCAGTCGCCCGGCGGCCTTGCCGATCGCCGCGCGAAGCCGTGGGGAGACGTAGATCGAGAACAGGGGAGTCACGATGTCCTCGCGGAGCCGAGTCAGCTTGGAACTCTTGATAACCCACCGGCCGGCGACGTTTTCGTAGGTCTCGTGGTAGTGGCCGTAGCCGACCAGGGTGACCCCCGGACCGAAACGGACGACGTCTTGCAGGGCCCATATTCCGCGTGCGGTCGTCGCGGAGGTGACCTCGATTTCGGGGGCGTGCACCTGGTGGGCGGTGGGCTGCGTCGGCCGGCCGAGGGCCCGGCGGGTGAACGCGACGAAGTCGTCGGCACCGGCGATCACCTTGCCGCCCGCTTCGGAGGTGTCGCTGACGAAGTCGTCGGAGAAGATCGTTCGCCACGCCGCCCAGTCCTTGGCGTCCAGGTAGCGGCAGTAACGGGCCTTGAGCTGCTTGATGGATTCGATCGCCGGCAGCGTGTCGGCGACCAGCGTTTGCGCGCGCTCTGTCATAGCGGCTCGATTCTTTCCGTAAGCGTTGCGGCGTGACGTTTCACTGCCGAAGTGTAAACCGGTCAGCTTTTGTAGTAGACGACCTGATGCGTGGTGGCCAACAGCACGCCATGCCGGGCCCACACCTGCGCGCTCTGGTCGAAGTAGCCGCGGCTGAAGCGGTTGGCGTGCGCGGTGCACAGGACGAAGTCGTCGCCCACGGAGTCGAGTTCGTGCTGATCGGCGTGAAAGTACGTCGTCAACGAGATCGTCCCGGATGGGACGAAGCCGCCGCGCCGCAGGAAGACCCGCGGGTAGAAGGCGTCCGATAGCGCGGCCAACACCGGGTAGTCGACGGGGCGTTGCGCGGCGTCGCGCACCCATAGGGTGGAGGTCGACGTCGGGCTCGGTTGCCCGTCCTTGCCGGGCATCGAACCCTCGACATACCGCATGTCGTAGAGGCTCGTCCAGCGCACCAGGCCGGGATCGGTGGGAGCGATCTCGTCGGGGTCCGGAGCGGTCGGCGGGCGCAGCTCCGTGTCGGCCCAGCCGTCGCGGCGAATGGCGAACAGCGCGGTCGCCGTGGTCTTGACGTCACCGTCCTGGCTGAGTTCGGCGATCCAGTGCTGGTTGGTCCGGTTGGTGCGCGCGGCCCGCAAGGAGATGTCGAAGTCGCCGTCGGCGATGGGGGCGGCGTAGTTGACGGTCAGCGCCAGCGGCTCGCCGATGCGGTCTGGGTGCGATTGGACGGCGTGCAGCATGATGGCTGCGGTGATTCCGCCGAAGGGCCCCACCATGTTGGCCCATTCCGGATGGGTCCGCCCGCGCCTGGTGCTCGCGTCGATCGTTTGGAGCCTGATGGCGTCGTCGAAGGGATGTGTCATGAGTCGAACGCAGATTACCGGCGCCGGACACCGCGTCTCGCCGCGGGCCGCGCGATCAACGTCCGTGATATACCGTCCGGCGAGCGACAACCTCTGCGAAAGGACGGAACCGTGACGAAGACTCCCGCCGAGCTGATCGACGCCAGGATCTCGGAGCTCGGGGATTGGCGCGGTGAAATGCTTTCCCGCATCAGGGAACTCGTCAAGGAAGCCGAACCCGACGTGGTGGAGGAGTGGAAGTGGCGCGGCGTCCCGGTCTGGTATCGCGACGGGATGATCTGCACCGGCGAGACCTACAAGAACGTGGTGAAGATGACCTTCGCCAAGGGCGCCTCGCTGCAGGATCCCAAGGGTTTGTTCAACTCCAGCCTGGAAGGCAACACCCGGCGCGCGATCGATTTTCACGAGGGCGACCAGGTCGACGAGGAGGCCCTGAAGGCGCTGATCCGCGCCGCCGTGGAGCTGAACCGGTCATAGGCGCCGATCTGTACAGCGGCGGCGGCGGTGCTGTACAGTCGCCCAGCACGCGGTCGACGCTCGAATGAGAGGCCATCGGTGACTTCCGAGTCGGTCGAACAGTTCCGGAGCCGGGCCAGGGCCTGGCTGGCCGAGAACCTGCCGCGGCTGGATTCCGGGAACGCGATGGTCCTGCAGCGCGACGAAATGACGTCCTGGCGACGCGCCCGCGACCTGCAAAAGAAGCTGTACGACGGCGGATTCGCCGGCATCTGCTTCCCGCGCGAGTACGGCGGGCTGGGCCTGAGCTACGAATACAAGAAGGCGTTCGACGCCGAGGCGCTGGCCTATGAGACCCCCCTCATGCTCAACGTGCCCTCCTTCGCCATTTGCTGCGCAACGATCCTCGACATGGGCAGCGAGGAGCAGAAACGCAGCCATATCGCGGCCGCGCTTCGCGGTGACGAAGTGTTGGTGCAGCTGCTGTCCGAACCCAGCGGGGGATCGGATCTCGCGGGCGTGCTGACCCGCGCCGACCGGCGCGACGGCCACTGGATCATCAACGGCGCCAAGACCTGGAGCACGTGGGCGTTCGCCGCCGACTACGGCCTGTGCCTGGCCCGGACCGATTGGAACGCGCCCAAACACGAAGGCCTGACGATGTTTCTGATGCCGCTGCGGCATCCCGGCGTCACGATCAACCGCATCAAACAGGTCAACGGCTCCGTGGAGTTCTGCGAGGAGTTCTTCGACGACGTCGAACTCGGAGACGACGCCGTCGTGGGTGAACCGGGGAAGGGGTGGGACGTCGCGTCGCGCCAGCTCTACCACGAGCGCCGCACGATGGGGGACGGATCGGAATACACCAGCGGGCCGGGAATCGCCGAGGCCCAGGATGTTTCGGTTGACCTGCTGGACCTGGTGGGCAGGGTGAACCGGTCCAACAGCGAGCGGGTCCGCGAGCGGGTGGGCCGTGCCCTGGTCCACCGGGCGGTGCACGGGCAGCTCAGCGAGCACGTCTTCCACGCCGTGGCCAATGGTTCGCTGCCGCCCGCCGCCGGTTCGATCATCCGGCTGTGCATGGCCGAGGTGCACGACGTCGAAACCGACACCGCGTTGGCCGTCGCCGGCCCTGCCGCCGCGGTCGATGACGAGGCGGGGCTGCTCGACGTCGGCACCCGCTACCTCGGCCGTCAGATCGCCAGCATCGGCGGGGGAACCACGGAGATGGCGCGCAACGTGATCGGCGAGCGGGTGCTGAACTTTCCGCGCGAGTACGCCGCCGACCGCGGCGTGCCCTTCAACCAGGTGCGGCACGGAAAAGCCTGAAGGAGGCCGGAATTGAGTGACCAGCTTCGTGACATCCGGGAGTTGGCAGGAGACTCCGATGCCTACCGGGACGAACTGTACCGGCGCTGGACGGGGCTGCTCAGCTACCGCTACATCGGCCGCAAACACTCCTCGATGGACCTCGGCGAGGTCGACGACACCGTCACCATTCGCCGCGACATGCGCAACGAGGCCGGCGGAATCATGGTGGCGCCGTTGGCCATTTCCTCCCCGGAGGGATGCCAGACGGACATGGTCGCGGTGCCCAACCCGGTGATCGCGTCGGTGCAGATCATCGACCCCGGCTATGACGTCAAGCGGGTCGAGATCGTCGGCTCCGGCATCGTGCATCAGGGCCGCACCATGGGCTACGGACGGTGCAAGATCGTCGACGCCGACAACCCGGACCGGGTCATCGCCTTCAACGAGGGCCAGGGAGCGATCATCGGCATCCCGCCGGAAGGCCTGGGCCGCATGGACGTTTCGGGCACGGAATTGGTAATCGAGGACTCGCCGGATCTGCCGCCGTTGTGGCAGGCGTTCGGGGCCAGCAGGCGTAGCGATGGCCACTGGGTGCTGCCCGAGCTCAGCACCGAACTCGCATCCCCGGATGCCGCGCTGCACATCGGCCCCCAGCACGTCGTCCTAGAAACGGCGGCTATCGATCTCGCCGCCGGCGTCGCCGGGACCCGAAAGCTCCAAGTGGTCAGCTGGCACGTCATGTTCATGTCGCGCGGCAAGGTGGGCCCCTTCCGCGTGGAAGGAGTCGCGCACCGCGGCGGGCCCGGCCGTGTCGGCGTGCGCATGTTGCTGCACGACGAGGGGAACGCCGATAAGGCCGTCACCTCCGCCGCCGCGGTCTTCGACATCGTGGGTTCCTAACCGCCCGGTGGCTACCTCGCTCGCCCGGTGCCGCCCATAGACGAATTCGAATATCGGCGTGGCCATCAGGGTCGTCACTACGGCGACCAAAACCAAGATGCTGAACAGTGTTGGGGTGATGATGCCGGCCTGAAGCCCGATATTGAGCAGGATGAGTTCGATCAAGCCGCGGGCGTTCATCAATGAACCCAGGGCGACCGATTCACGAAGAGGGACTTTCCTCAGCCACGCGACGAATGAGCACGAAACTCCCTTTCCGATGATCGACAGCAGGAGCATTCCCACCGTCACTGCCCACAGTTTCGGGCTGTTGACCAGGCCGATCTGGGTATTCAGCCCCGAGTAGACGAAGAACAGCGGCAGCAACAACGTGGTCACCAGCGGCTCGAGCCTGGCAGTGAGTTGCTGGGCGAAGAAGCCGGATGGCATTGCCGCGCCCAGAACGAACGCGCCGAATATCGCATAGATGCCGATGGCGTCGGTGAACCATGCGCACGTCATGAGCAACACGAGCACCGCACTGAACGTTGGCGCGCTGACCGCGTTCCGGCGTTCGGATCTCGCGCCGAGGACGGCCAGGGCCTTGCGCCCGATCGTCAGGAGCAATGCCGTGTACAACATGCCACCGACTATTGCCGTGGCGGCGGTGCTGGGATCGCCTCGATGGATGGCGAGCACAACGGCCAGGATGCACCAGGAGAGGGCGTCGTCGATCGCACCGCAGATCAGGGCGAGCGTACCTAGCGGCGTTCCGGACAGCCGCTGTTCGAAAATGATTCGCGCGAGCATCGGAAACGCGGTGGTTGCGATCGACGCGCCCAAGAACATCATCGCCAAGGGCAGCGAGACACCTTTTCCGAACAAGATTCCGCTGTTCAGCAGCGGCAAGGCGACAATCGCTCCCAGCGCAAGCGGTGTGAGGATCCCCGCGGCCGATACGGCCGCCGCGGTGCCGGCGCGATGTTTGATCAGCTTGACGTCGAAGCCGAGCCCAACGAGGAACATGTAAAGAACCAGGCCGATCTGCGCCGCGGTGTAGAGCACCGTGTTCGCCTGCCCGGGTGGAAAGAGATCGTGCTGCACGCCGGGAGCGACCCGGCCCAGGAGCGAGGGGCCCAAAAGTACGCCGGCAATCATCTCGCCGACGACTTGGGGCTGCCCCAAGCGTTGCGCGACCAGCCCGACGAGCCGGCATGTCCCGAGAATGACCGCCAGCTCAAGGAAAAAATGTACGGCGGTTGCTGCAGGCATGGTGAGGTCCTGAGTGTCTGTGGTCGGCTTCATCCCGGCAGGCGGGTCGACGAGCGGTTGAGATCGGCTTTGCCGCAGCGCATCTGGCCTCACACTTGTCGGCGGCCCGCCAAGTCGACACCGTGTGCTTCCAGGCTTGCGAGAGTCCTCATTTCGTGTAACGTACTTAACTATTAAGTAACTTAATTTCCCTGGGTTTGCAAGAGGTGGACGGGTGGACGTGCGCGCGCAACTGTCGCAGTTGAGCCCCGAGGCGCGCGAGACCCTCGCGCGAAGGCTCAAGGCCCGCTTGGATGCCGACAACGTTCACCCTGATCACGACGTCGCCATCGTCGGTGGTGGTGTGGCGGGACTGACCCTGGCGCTCGAGATTCGCACCGCCAGGCCCCGCACGCGAGTCGCCGTCATCTCACCCGCCTCGCACCCAGTGCCTGAGATCACCCACACCGTCGGCGAGTCGACGGTCGAGGTTTCCGCCCACTATCTGCGCGAACGCATTGGTTTGGCCGACCACTTGCAGACCTCGCAGATTCGCAAGATGGGCTTGCGAATGTTTTTCTCCCACGGCGGAAACACCGATATCACCGAGCGGCTGGAACTGGGCAGTTCCTCCTTCATCCCTCAGGTGACATATCAGATCGACCGCGGCCGGCTGGAGAACGAGCTCTACCGACGCTGCTGCGCGGCGGGTGTCGACATTCGGCGGGGGCGGGCGGTGTCGGTCGAGTCCGGCGCTGGGGGACACCCGCACACCGTTTCCATCCAGAGCGGTGACATCATCACGCGAACGACGACGCGTTGGCTGGTGGATTCATCCGGACGAAATCGTGCGCTGGCCCGCCAACTGGGTTTGCGGCGCGCCAACGAACACAACTGCAATGCGGTGTGGTTGCGTGTCACCGCCGAAATCGACATCGGCCGGTGGAGCGATGACCCGGCCTGGCAGACCCGCATCACCGAGGGCGATCGTGCGCTGTCCACGAATCACTTGATGGGGGAGGGCTACTGGGTTTGGCTGATCCGGCTCGCGTCCGGATCCACGAGCGTCGGCATCGTCGCCGACCCGGCGTTTCACCAGTTCGACCGATTCAACACGCTCGCCAAGGCCCGCTCGTGGCTCGACGAGTACGAGCCGCAGTGCGCGGCAGTCCTGGCGGAACACGAACACCTGATCAAGGACTTCAGGGTGATGAAAAACTACAGTCACGGCGCCACCAAGGTGTACGACGGCCGCGACCGTTGGTGTCTCACCGGAGATTCGGGGATTTTTCTGGACCCGTTGTACTCGTCGGGGCTGGACCTCGTGGCGATCGGTAACGGCCTCATCACCGACATGATCGTCCGGGAACTCGACGGTGAGGATGTCGTCGCGCGGTCGGGAATCAGCGACTCGTTATTCCGATCCCTCACCGACATGTGGCTCGCCGTGTATTGCGATCAGTACACGCTGATGGGCTCGCCGGCCGTGATGTCCGCCAAGGTGATCTGGGATATCGCCTTCTACTGGGGCTTCGTCGGCTTGCTCTACAGCAATGGACGATTCGTCACCGTCGCCGACGATCCACAGGTCGTCCCGCACCTGGAAGGCTTGATCAAGCTCAGCAACCGTACGCAAAGGTTCTTCCGAGAATGGGCCGCAATCGAGAGCGCGCGCCCGTCGGCTGGGTTCGTGGATTTGTATTCACCGTTCAACTTCATGGTTAGCCTGCACACCGCGATGATCGGAGAAAGTCCGGACTTCACCGCGCAGTTTGAGGCCAACACCCGCCTGTTACACCAGCTGGCGGGCCAACTCGTGGAGACGGTGGTTTCGGAAAAGTGTGACCGGTTCTCCGAAGACGGTGTCATGCAGCAGGTGCAGGCGTGGCAACGCGACTCTCTGCTGCGGGAACTGCGCTCCATCTACCGCCGCGAGCAGGAAATCAATCCGGTCAGCCGAGGGTGGATTCTCGGCGCCGCACCCGTACTAGAAGCACGTTGACCCAAGAACGATTCGCACACGACCCGGTTCTCGCGGTTGAGGCTTCGTAGGGCGAAAGGATGAGCATGCGCGCCGCAACCGGAAACCGCGACCCCTTGGCCATCGTCGGAATCGGCTGTCAGTTCCCCGGTGGTGCCGACGACCCGACCAGCTACTGGCACTTGCTATGCACCGAAACCGACGCCACCGGCACCGTCCCCGAATCGCGATGGAACGCCGCGAAATACTACGACCCAAACCCCGCCAAGGTCGGCAAGATGGTTACCCGGCGAGGCGGGTTCCTCGACGAGATCGACCAATTCGACCCCCAATTCTTCGGGATCTCTCCCCGCGAAGCGCACCTGATCGATCCCCAGCAACGCCTCCTGTTGCGGACGACATGGGAGGCGCTGGAAGACGGTGGAATATCCGCCGACAGCCTGGCGGGAACCGAGGTAGGCGTCTTCGTCGGCGGCTTCACACTCGATTACCAACTTCTGCAAAATCAGGGCCGCGCCAGCCGGTACCGATTCAAAGCCCATTCCGCCACCGGAATGATGATGACCATGCTGGCCAACCGGATCTCATTTGCCTTCGATTTCCGTGGGCCCAGCATGACGATCGACACGGCGTGCTCGAGCTCACTGGTCGCCGTTCACCTTGCCGCACTGAGTATTTGGAACGGCGAATGCGACCTCGCGCTGGCCGGCGGGGTCAACATCATGATCGGCCCCAACACCGGCATCGCCGAATCGAAGAGCGGGTTCCTCAGTCCGGGCGGGCGCTGCAAGGCTTTTGACCGTTCCGCCGACGGCTACGCGCGGGGAGAGGGCGGCGCCATGGTCGTCATCAAGCCGCTCGAGCGCGCGGTGGCCGACGGTGACGAAATCTACGCTCAGATCCTGGGTTCCGCGGTGTCGCAGGACGGGCGCACCGACGGCATCACGGTGCCCCGCGCCGCGGCGCAGGAGGCGGCCATCGCCACGGCACTGCGCAGGGCGGGTATCCGTCCGGACGAGGTCGGCTATGTGGAGGCGCACGGCACTGGCACCCCCGTCGGCGACCCGATCGAGGCCGGGGCACTCGGCAACGTGTTGGCTGCCGACCGGTCACCGGCCGATCCACTGCTGATCGGCTCGGTCAAGACCAATATCGGCCACCTGGAAGCCGGCGCGGGGGTCGCCGGGTTGATCAAGGCGGCGCTGGTGCTAAAACACGGGTACATCCCGGCGAACCTGCACCTCAATGACCCGATAGCGCTTGCGAATTCGGGCATCGAAGTTCCGTCGACCGGTCGTCCTTTCCCCGGCAACCGGCGACGCGTCGCAGGGGTCAACTCCTTCGGCTTCGGCGGCACCAACGCGCACGTGGTGCTTGCCGAGCCGCCGGTTCCCGCTCGAGCCGTCCCGGAAAAATCTCGGCAGATGCCCTTGGCCTTGCTGCCGGTGTCGGCGCGTTCGCAGGAGGCTTTAGCGGCAACGGCTCGTCGGCTGGCGGAGCAGCTGAACGCTCACCCCGACCTCTCACTGCTCGACCTCGGCTACACGCTCAGCCGGCGACGCACCCACCTGACGCATCGCCGCGCGATCGTCGCGGACGGTGTCGGCGACGCGCTGGGTCAACTTCAGGCCCTGGCAGAGGGGCAAACCCCGGTCGGCCGCACGCCTGCAGACGCGCCGAAGCTGGCGTTCGTCTGCACCGGGATGGGGCCTCAGTGGTGGAAGATGTGCCGGGGGCTGCTTGACGCCTATCCCGCCTTCGCCGACAGCATCGTGCGAAGCGATCGCGAGCTATCCCGTTATGCCGAGTGGTCTTTGATCGACGAACTCCGCGCCGACGAATCCAGGTCTCGCATGGCGGAAACGGATGTGGCCCAACCCGCGAACTTCGCCATCCAGATAGCGCTGGCCGAGCAGCTCAAGGAATTCGGCATCATCCCCGACGGCGTGGTGGGGCACAGCGCCGGTGAGGTGGCCGCCCACCATCTGGCCGGCGTACTCACCTTCGAACAGGCGATCCGCGTCATCTACCACCGAAGTCGCCTGCAACAGCGCACCCGAGGATCCGGCCGCATGCTCGCCGTGGGCCTCGGTGCAGAATCGCTCATTCAGACGCTGGAGAACCGAGCGGCCGATGGCATCGGGGCCGGTGTATCGATCGCCGCCGTCAACAGCCCCTCGGCGGTCACCATCGCCGGCGACGGTGACGCCCTGGACCGCATCGCCCGCCAACTCGACGAGCTCAGGATCTTCAACCGGTTCCTCAGCGTGCAGGTGCCGTATCACTCGCACCACATGGACATGGTGAGAGAAGACCTTTGCGGCGCCCTGCAAGGGCTTTCTTCGGGCCCGGCGAGCATGCCGCTGTATTCCACCGTGACCGGCGAACGCTTGGACGGCTACACCGCCGGTGCCGGCTACTGGTGGCAGAACACCCGCGCCACAGTACTTTTCGAGCCCGCGGTCAACCGAATGCTCGACGATGGATACACCCATTTCGTCGAACTCGGGCCACATCCCGTCCTTGCGACGTCAATCGTCGAGATCGCCTCGGCGCAAAAGACCGACGTGGTGGTCTTGCCGGCCCAGCGGCGCGACGCGGACGACGGCCGCACGCTGATGAATTGCGTTGGCGCACTGCACTGCGAGGGTCACCCGGTGAGGTGGGAAGCTCTATACCCCCGAAACGGGGCGCGGCTGCTGAAACTTCCCCTTTACCCATGGCAATCCAAACGGTATTGGAACGAGACCCAGGAAGCCGCGGAGGACCTCCACTACAACCCGGTGCATCCCCTGCTCGGGCAACCGGTGGGCGGGGCCGTGCATCCCACGTGGGAAGTGGAGCTGGGCACCGCGATGTTGCCCTTCCTCGCGGATCACCGGGTTCAGGGCAGTGTTCTCCTACCTGGAGCGGTATTCATCGAAATGGCCCTCGCTGCCGGGGAGGCCGCCTACGGGTCCGCGCACCACAGCGTTGAGAACCTGACGCTGAGACGAGCCCTGGTTCTCGATGACACTTGTGACCCCATACTCAGGACAACACTCGATCAGGACACCGGCGCACTGGAATTCACCGCCTTCACTGCGACGGCGGGCGGGGAGCTGAAGTGGACGCTGACGGCGACCGCGGAACTCAACACACTCCCGACGCCGCCGGGACATTGCGCGAGCTTCAACTGCGCGGGAGAGGGCACCACGATCGAGGGCGACGAGTTTTACGCCCGTACCCGAGCCATGGGCTTGGCGTACGGCGAAGCGTTCCGGACCGTGACCGGGGCGACTGCCGGAGATGGTTGGGCGACAGCCCGAATCGTCACCCCGGGAGCGCTCCGCGACGATGTCGACCGATACCGATTCCATCCCGCCCTCATCGACGGGGCCTTTCAAACACTGCTTGGCGCACCGCTTCTCGGGCACGAGACCCGCGAAAGTCCCTACCTTCCCGTTCGGATCCGGCGAAGCGCGATATACGGCTCAGCCGAGCGTGACATGAACGTCCATCTACGGGTCGTTTCGGCCACCGCCGACGAGATCGAGAGTGATATCACCGTGACCGGCGCCGACGGGCAGCCCCTCGCCGCCTTCAATGGCTTCACGGTGCAATCACTCGCTGTGTCTTCTCACATGTCGCCCGAGCGTGTGGACAAGGGGCTCTACGAGATTCAGTGGATTGCGCATACCCGTCCCGGACACGACGAGCGGGAGAACGCGATCGCCGTAGAAAACATGTCGTGGATCGTCTTCGTCGATGCGGCGGGCGTCGGCTCAGTGCTCGCGGAGCGGATGCGCCGCAGGGGTCAGCGCGTCCGCGTGGTCGAGCACCGACCCGTGGAAGCGCTCACCGAATTCGACGGCGGGTATGCGGTGAACCCCAGCCAACCGCGTCAGCTGCATCAGTTGCTCGAAACCCACCTCGCCAAAGAAGGCAACCTTGCCGGGATCATCGACTGCTGGCCGTTGGATATGCCCGCACATCCGGACGGCCAACCGGTGCACCACGACGTGAATCCGACCGAAACGACCGAGCGCTTAGGCGTTTTCACCGTTCTGCATCTTGTGAAATCCCTCGCGGAGCACGAGACCGTCCAGCCGCGCCTGTACTTGGTCACCGAGAACGCGCAACCGGCGCTGGGGACCGAGGCGCTCGCGGTCGAACAAGCGGTCATCTGGGGGCTCGGCCGCGTCGTGGGCCACCAGGAATTGGTCAAGCAGTGGGGCGGGCTGATCGATATCGACGCCGCCGACGACCGCGTCGAGGCTGCCGCGCGCATCTGCGACCACGTGCTCGACGACGATGCCGAGGATCAGATCGCCATCCGCGGAAACACCACGTTGGTCCCGCGTCTTCGCTCGGCCAGCAGCCTCTCGAAAGCCTTCCCGACCAAACTCGCACCCGATGCCACCTACGTGGTCACCGGCGGACCGGGAGCCCTCGGACGCGTCGTCGCGACGTGCCTTGCCCAACGGGGAGCGCGGCATATCGCCCTGCTAAGCCGAAGCGCACTCCCGCCAAGGAGCCGCTGGCCGTTGCTATCCCACGACGACAAGCACCGGTCGGCCGTCGACGCGATTCGGCAGATCGAGCGCCTCGGCGCCAGGGTGACGACGGCCAGCGTCGACATCACCGACGCGGACCAGGTGCGGGCTTGGTTGAGTGACCACATCCGAGACGAGGGCCGACCGGTTCGTGGAATCGTTCACGCCGCGGGGTCTGTCCACGACCAACTCTTGGTCAACATGACCGAAGCGGATTTCACCAAGGTGATGGCGCCCAAAGTCGTGGGTACCCGCGTGTTGCACAACGCTTTCAAAGGACAGCCGCTCGACTTCTTTGTGATGTTCGGGTCGGCGGGTTCGGTCATCGCATCACCCGGCCAAGGGAACTACGCCGCCGCCAACGCATTCCTGGACGCCTTCGCGCATTATCGGCGGGCCGAGGGACTGCCGGCCACCACGATCGGCTGGGGCCCGTGGTCAGTAGGCATGGTCGAAGACCTCAAGCTCGAGAAGATCTATGCGCATCGGGGGATCGAGCTGATCACGCCCGGCGCGGGAGCCCAGATCCTCGATCGGCTCATCAACCAGCAGATGCCCAACGTCATCGCTATCACCGCCGATTGGACGCGGGCCCGCCGCGTCGGCCTTGTCGGGCAGTTGCCACCGATGTTTTCCGAACTGGGCGCCACCGAACCGGCGGCCGCCAAAACCGATGTCGAGACTTCGGTGTTGGATTCCCTCGCGGCGTGCCCGGAAGCCGACAGGGCCGACATGGTCGCTCGCCTGGTGCGACAGATCGGCTCCGCGGTCTTCGACCTCGCCCCGACCGATATCGGGCTCGACGACGCCCTAGACGACCTCGGCTTGGACTCAATGATGGCAATGGATTTCAGAACCCGGATCCACGCCCAGTTCGCCGTCGACCTGCCGGTGCTGGACCTGCTCAGGGGAGTCAGTGTCAACGAACTGGCCGCTCGGATACTTGGCCGGCTTGAACTGGGAAGCGCCGACCCAACCGTGGTCACCGAACAGCGGCAGCAACGCACGGCCGCCGACGAGGTCGACCGCCTGGTGGAGCAGTTGTCTGAAGACGAACTCCGGGCTCTGCTGCTCGACCTCGAAACAGCCGAGGAGGACGCGGGGGGAACGCACGCATGAACGCTCCTGGGCGGACACGGCCGGCACGAGCCGAGCAGCTGGCCGACAAAGGCGACCCAACGGCAGCGACGGAGCGGGACGAATCCCGCGCGGTGCGCGTCCGAGGTTTGTCAAAGGCCTACGGGCAGTTGCAGGCCGTGCGCGATGTGGATCTCGACGTCGGCTACGGCGAAATCTTCGCCATCCTCGGGCCCAACGGCGCGGGAAAGTCGACGACCATCGAAATCCTCGAGGGTCACCGGCAACGGGATTCCGGATACGTGCGCGTGCTTGGCGAAGATCCCGGAACCGCCGGCCGTAGCTGGCGCGCCAAGATCGGCATCGTATTGCAAGAAGTCAGCGACGCGGGGATGCTGACCGTGGCGGAAACCATTCAGATGCTGACGAAATGCTATGGCAGGGCGCGACTTCCGGGGGAGACGCTCGAACTCGTCGGGCTGACGCCGGTTGCCGACTCCCGGGTGAGGACGCTGTCAGGCGGGCAGCGCCGTCGTCTCGACGTGGCCCTCGGCATCATCGGCATGCCCGACTTGCTCTTCCTCGACGAACCGACGACCGGGTTCGATCCCGATGCCCGGCGGCGATTCTGGGATCTCATCCGGTTGCTGGCGAGCGATGGCACGACGATCGTATTGACGACCCACTACCTGGAGGAGGCCGCCGCACTGGCAGACCGGGTCGCAGTCCTGGCCGACGGCAGGGTGGTGGCAGTCGACTCACCGGCAAAACTGACCGAGTACGTCAGTACGGCCGCGACGGTCCGGTGGGTGGAGGCGGGCCGTGCCCACGTGGAGGTGACGGATCGCCCGACCGACTTGATCAGGCGGCGATCGAAGCACGGGGCAGAACTGGCTCAGCTGACGGTCTCCCGGCCGACGCTCGAAGACGCTTACCTGCGGTTGATCGGCGAGGCGTGATGGACATCGGTCACGCGCGGAGATCTGCCCCACCGCAACGCCATTCGAGCCCGTCCGCGGTGCCGCTGCCGTCTCCGGTGCGAATCGGGTTGTCGCGCATCGTGCCGGAGCTGAAGATGTTCTACCGGCGGCCGGAACAGGTGGTGCTCACCTTCTCGATGCCCGCCGTAATCGGCATCCTGCTCGGCTCGATCTTCTCGACGAAACTGCCGCACAGCAATACCAGCACCGGCGCGGTCATCGCGGCGAGCATCCTCGCGTACGGGATCCTGTCCACCTCGTTCATCAACCTCGGCATCAGCATCGCCGCCGACCGCGAAGCCGGCGCGCTGCGGCGACTGCGGGGGACGCCGGCAACCGCGGCGTCGTACTTCATCGGAAAAATCTGCCTGGTTGCCTTCGCCAGCCTCGCCGAGGCCGTCGTCCTGCTCGCCGTGGGCGTGCTCATCTTCAAGCTCGCCCTGCCGACAACCGCTTTCGGTTGGTTCACCCTGATGTGGGTGTTCGTCCTGGGCATCGTCAGTTGCTCGCTGCTGGGCATCTTCGTCAGCAACTTGGCGAGCGGAGCGGTTTCGGCCGCCGTGATCACCAACGGCCCGGGGGTCGCCTTGCAGTTCGTGTCGGGCACCTACGTTCCGCTCGTCGCGTTGCCGGCATGGATGCTGACCCTGGGCTCGGTTTTTCCGGTGAAGTGGATGGCCCAAGGGTTCCGCTCGGTGCTATTGCCGCCGGACATGGCCGCCTTCGAACCGGCCGGCAGCTGGGAGCACTGGCCGACATTTTTCGTACTGGCCGCGTGGAGCGTCGGCGGGCTGATTGCCTGCCTCGTAGTTTTCCGGTGGTCGGACAAAAAATAGGCCAATGGCCATACGTTGACTCCTGTACGTATGGTGCTTAGGACTCACACGACAGGAGAATCGCAGTGGCAGATCGGTTGGCCGGAAAGGTCGCGCTCATCAGCGGGGGTGCGCGGGGGATGGGGGCCTCGCACGTGCGGACGCTGGTGGCCGAGGGGGCCAAGGTGGTGTTCGGCGACATCCTCGACGACGAGGGCAAGGCGGTGGCGGCGGAGGTCGGAGACGCGGCCCGCTATCTGCACCTCGACGTGACGAAACCCGAGGACTGGGATGCCGCGGTGGCCACCGCCCTCAGCGAGTTCGGTGGCATCGACGTGCTCGTCAACAACGCCGGCATCATCAACGTCGGCACCTTCGAGGACTACGCGCTCTCGGAGTGGCAGCGGATCCTGGACATCAACCTGACGGGCGTGTTTCTCGGCATCCGCGCCGTGGTGAAACCCATGAAGGAGGCCGGGCGGGGATCGATCATCAACATCTCCTCCATCGAGGGGATCGCCGGCACGATCGCCTGCCACGGGTACACCGCCACCAAGTTCGCCGTCCGCGGGCTGACCAAGTCGGCGGCATTGGAGTTGGGGCCCAGCGGGATCCGGGTGAACTCCATCCACCCCGGGCTGATCAAGACGCCGATGACCGAGTGGGTGCCCGAGGACATCTTCCAGACCGCGCTGGGGCGGATCGCCCAGCCCAAGGAGGTCTCCAACCTCGTCGTCTACCTGGCCAGCGACGAGTCGAGTTATTCGACCGGCTCGGAGTTCGTCGTCGACGGCGGCACCACGGCCGGCCTTGGCCACAAGGACTTCTCCGCGGTCGACACCGCCGGGCAGCCCGAGTGGGTTACCTAGCGGCAGCGAGGGATTCGGTTTCTTCGGACGCCTTCTCGTCGCTCGGCTTGGGCCACGGCGAGGGAACCGGGCGCTGACGCACGCGTTGCGGCCACCAGAACCACTTGCCCAGCAACGCGGCGATCGATGGGGTCATCAGTGACCGAACGATCAGGGTGTCGAACAGCAGACCCAGTCCGATCGTGGTACCCACCTGCCCGATGACCGTGAGCTCACTGACCGCCATCGTCATCATCGTAAAGGCGAACACCAGGCCGGCCGAGGTGACGACCGAGCCGGTACCGCCCATCGACCGGATGATTCCGGTGTTAAGCCCGGCGTAGATCTCCTCCTTGAACCGCGCCACCAACAGCAGGTTGTAGTCCGCACCCACGGCCAACAGGATGATGACCGACATCGCGAGCACCATCCAGTGCAGTTCGATGCCGATGAGGTGCTGCCAGATCAGCACCGATAGGCCGAACGACGCGCCCAGCGAGAGTAAGACGGTGCCCACGATCACCGCGGACGCCACCACCCCGCGCGTGATCAGCAGCATGATGATGAAAATCAAGCAGAGCGAAGAGATCCCGGCGATCAGCAGGTCATAGGTGTTCCCGTCGCTGAGGTCCTTGTAGATCGACGCGGTGCCCGCCAGATAGATCTTCGACCCCTCCAGCGGCGTGCCCTTGAGCGCCTCGTACGCGGCCTTCTTGATGGCGCCGATGTGCGAAATGCCTTCCTGCGACATCGGATCGCCGTCATGGCTGATGATGAAGCGCACCGCGTGCCCGTCGGGCGAAATGAAGTTCTTCATCCCCTTCTTGAACTCGGCGTTGTTGAAGGTCTCCGGCGGCAGGTAGAACGAGTCGTCGTTCTTGGACGCGTCGAAGGCCTTACCCATGGCGTTGGAGTTCTTCTGCGCCTCGTTCTGCTGATCCTGTAGACCCTTCTGGGTCGAATACATGGTCAGCATCGTGGTTTTCATGGCCTTCATGTTCTCGATCATCGACGGCATCAGCGCCACCATCTGCGGCATCAGCGTGTCCAGATGGTCCATGATCGGCAGCAGGCTCTCGATGTCGTCGGTCATGATGTCGATGCCGTCCAGGCCGTCGAACACCGAGCGCAGCGACCAGCACACCGGGATGTCGTAGCAGTGCCGTTCCCAGTACAGGTAGCTGCGGATCGGCCGGAAGAAATCCTCGAAATCGGCCATGTGCTGGCGCAATTCGTTGATGTCGATGGTCATGTCGTGCATCTTCTTGACCATCTGATGCATGTCGTTGGCCATCTGCGCCGTGATGCTCGACATCTTTTCCATGCTGTCGATGGTCGTCTGCATCATGTCGGCCTGGTGCAGCATGTCGGCCATCTGGTCTTGTTGGTACTTCTGGTTCATCTGCTGGGTGACGCCCTGCATGCTGATCTGGAATGGGATCGACGTGTGCTCGATCGGCGTGCCCTGTGGCCGCGTGATGGCTTGCACGCGGCCGATTCCGGGCACCCGGAAGACCGTCTTGGCGATCTTGTCGATGACCAGGAAGTCCGCGGAGTTGCGCAGGTCGTGATCGCTCTCGATCATCAGCACTTCGGGATTCATCCGCGCCTGGGAGAAGTGCCGATCCGCGGCCGCGTAGCCCTCGTTCGCGGGCAGGTCGGCCGGCAGATAGTTGCGGTCGTTGTAATTGGTGCGGTACCCGGGCAGGGTCAGCAAGCCGATCAGGGCGATCCCGATCGTCACGACCAGGATCGGCCCGGGCCAGCGAACCACGACCGCGCCGATCTTGCGCCACCCGCGAATGCGTTGCGTCCGCCGGGGTTCGAGCGTCCTGCGGAAGCGGGTCGCCACCGAAATGACCGCGGGCCCAAGCGTGAGAGCCGCCGCCACGACCACCACCATGCCGATGGCCAGCGGGATGCCCAGCGTCTGGAAATAGGGCAAGTTGGTGAAATGCAGGCAGAAGGTCGCGCCGGCGATAGTCAGACCCGACCCGAGCACCACGTGAGCGGTGCCCTTGTACATCGTGTAGTACGCGTCCTCGCGTGACTCGCCCACGGCACGGGCTTCCTGATATCGCCCGATCAAAAAGATCGCATAGTCGGTAGCGGCCGCAATCGCCAACGTGACCAACAGGTTGGTGGCGAACGTCGAAAGCCCAATGATCTTGTAATAGCCCAGGAAAGCGACCATTCCTCGCGCGGCCGACAGCTCGAAGACCACCATCACCAGCGTGAGCAAGACGGTGACGACCGACCGGTAGACCAACAGGAGCATGCCGATGATCACCGTGAAGGTGGCCGCGGTGATGACCTGCAGGCTGCGGTCGCCGGCGGTGTGCTGATCGGCCGAAAGCGCCGCGGGCCCGGTGACGTACGCCTTCACCCCGTGGGGCGGGGGCAGGCTCTTGACGATGTTCTGGACGGACTCGACCGACTCGTTGGCCAGGGCCTCGCCCTGGTTACCCGCCAGGTACACCTGGACGTAGGCGGCCTTGCCGTCGTTGCTCTGCGCGCCCGCCCCGGTGAGCGGATCGCTCCACATGTCCTGCACGTGCTCAACGTGTTTGGTGTCGGCGTCGAGCTTCTTGACCATTTGGTCGTAGTAGGCGTGGGCGTCGGCGCCGAGGGGATTTTGGCCCTCGAGCACGATCATGACCGAGCTGTTGGACTTGTACTCGTTGAAGATTGCGCCCATGCGCTTGGTCGCGACGACCGACTGCGCGTCGTCGGGAGTCATCTCCACCGAGCGCATCTTCCCCACCTCGTCCAGCTGCGGGACGACGGTGTTGAGCACCGCGATGATCGCGATCCAGCCCAGGATGATGGGCACCGCAAATGTTCGGATCAGCCGCGGAATCTTGTCCCGAATCGGTTCGCCGGCGACGGCGGGGATGGTGTCGGTGCGGGCGTCATCGAAATGTGCGCTCATGCGGATTTCACCAAGCAGAAGGTCAGGGCGTGCACGCCGTTGGTTTGGTTCTCGGCCTTGACTTCGTCGTCGATGGTGATGCGGCAACCGAGGGAATCCCCGTCGCTCTGCGCCGACAGGTTCGGGAATACCGATGGTGCGGTCGTGCTGAGCACCAGCGTCCACGGCAAGGGCGCGCCGTCGACCCGCTTCGGGTCCGCGGACAGGTCCAGGTAGTTGACATTCGCGCTGCTGGCCGAGCCGAATACCTCGTACTTGACGACCTTGGGCTTGAAGGGCTTGGAATCGTCCAGGCGTGGGCTGGTCATGATGCCCGTGTCCTGGGCACCGAAAAAGGACTTGACCCGGGCCACGGCAAAGCCGCCGACCACCAGGACCGCGACGATCAGCAACGGCAACCACGCGTTGCGCACAAGCTTCGATACCTGCACCTAGGTGATCCCCTTCCCGTCAGGCGGCCGCCATCTCGTCAGCGTCAGCGTGGCCGGCGCACTGCCCATGGGCAGGGAAGCGCCACAATTTGCGTTGCGCCGCAATGGTTTTGCCGATCACTTGATGCGTGCGCGCTCGAACGCCCGAAGCGGGTACGGCTGCCCAAGCGCACCGGCAGTCGGCCCTGGTACCGGCGACACCTACCTCATGAAGCGCTTCCGGAGACTGCCTGATGAGCATAGTACATATTGTGCATATCTTGCACGTCATGCAATAAAGGGCCGTGGTGTTTCAGGTCACTTCGTAAAGATGCCGTTGACCAGCGCGGCGGCCCGTTCCACGTAGGGCATCGGCGTGTCGTCGGTGGCGCCGGCTTCTCCGCTGGACCAGCGCTCGATGCCCGAGCGCACGGCCGTCAAGGCCAGCGCGGCGATCAGCGCGGGGATCTCGTCCTCGGGGCGCATGCCCTGGCGACGCGCGACGACGTCGGTCAGGTGGTTCTGGAACCGCTCCAGCTCGGCGAGGAACGCGGCCAACACCGCCGGGGAGGTCTTGGCGAGTTCCAGCATGCCGGCCGCTTGTTCGCGTTTCGGCGGCACGTCGCGCAGGTGGTGCGCGGCCAGCGTGATGAGCTCCGCCAGCACCACCGAGTAGGGGGCGGGTCCCGCCGCGACGAACTCCGCTACCAGCTCCGGGGGTATGTCCGACGGGCCGTATGCGATCGCGGACTCTTTGTTCGGAAAGTAATTGAAGAAGGTGCGCGTCGAGACGCCGGCGTCGGCGCAGATCTCGTCGATGGTCACCTTGTCGAATCCGCGTTCCAGCGCCAGCCGCACCGCGGCGTCGCGGATGTCGGCGCTCGTCTGGCGGCGGCGGCGCTCGCGCAGCCCGACCGGGTTGGACATCCACCCATAGTTGCACGTTCTGCACACTTTGCAGTTAAAAGGCGCCGGATTTGGGCGGCCGGTCCCGTCGGAGGGCGGGTGCGGTGTTCCGCGTCGCGGCGGCCGCCAAGGGCACGTTCCGTCTCGCGGGACCTCGAATGCCCCTGGCGCGCAACATACTTCGTCGCTAGGCGCGGGGCGCGACCAGGGCGTCCCGAAGGTGATCGCACTGGCTGCTGAAAAACTTCACCGAAACCGGGGCCTTGTCCACAATCTGGTCGAACGCGTGGAACGCGCCTGGGGCGATCTCCTCGTGCACGGGAACCCCCGCCTCGCGCAGGCGTCGCGCGTAGAGGCGGCATTCCTCATAGAAGAGGTCCAGCGTGCCGACCCCGATCCATGCCGGCGGTAGGCCGGACAGATCGTCGCGACGCGCCGGGGCGGCCTCGGTGGGATCCGCGCCGTTCAGGTACCAAAGCCACGCCAGCTGGTTGTCGGTCTCGGTCCACATGATGCGTTTGGGGCCGCCGTGTTTGGTGCCGGTGCGATCGTCGAGCATGGGATACACCAGCATCTGAAAGATCGGGCGGACGTCTCCGCGGTCATGGGCCCGTTGCGCGATCGCCGCCGCGAAATGCCCACCGGCGCTTGCGCCGCCCACTGCGATTCGGTCCGGGTCGACCCAGGGTTGACGCGCGAGCCACAGCAGCGCCGCGTAGCAATCTTCGACCGGAATCGGATAGGGATGCTCGGGGGCGAGGCGGTGTTCGACCGCCGCGATCGCGACACCGGTCATCCGCGACAGCTTGCGAAGGTATTTGTCGTCCTGGGCGGCGTGGCCCATGATCGTGCCGCCGCCGTGAACCCACAACAGTGCGGGTGCCCGCTCGGGAAGACCGGCCGGGCGGTGCAGGCGAACGGTGACGTGCTCGTCGACCGCCGCCACCGGCACATCGCGCAGCCGTCCGGTGCTACTGAAGACGTTCATGATCGCGCGCTGAACCTTGAGACCCCGATGCAGGGCGTATCCGCGGGGCAGGAACCGGGCGACCTTGCGCAGGCCCGGGTTCACCGCCTGCCGGGCGGTGAAGGCGTTGTCGGCCGACCAATTTGCCATCAAGCCCTCTATCCTTCGGCCCCCGCGGACACGCCGACCATACCGGACCGGCAATCTGCGCCGGCGCAACTTCCCGGCCTGACCAGCGCCGCTCGGGCGCGGCTGATTGGCCTGGCGGGGGACAGGGTATCCGGGGTCGTGGCTTCGACCCTTACCAAAATCATCAGCGTCCTGGATCCACGCACCGGCGACACCGTCACGCAGGTGCCGATCACCGAGCCGGCCGACTGCGACGAAGCGGTCGGGCGCGCCGCTGCCGCCGCCGAGGCGTGGGCGCGCACGTCGCCCGCCGAACGGGCTGCCGCCATCGCGGCTGCCGCCGACGACGTCCGCGCCGCGGCCGACGAACTCGCCGAACTGAACGAGCGGGAAACCGGCAAGCTGCGCGACGACGCCCGCGCCGGCGTGGACGCCGGGATCGACACGCTCCTGCAGTACGCCCAACTGTGGCCCCTGCACCGCGGGCACGCCCTGCAGGGCGGCTGGTCGGCCACCGATCTCATGGTTCCCCAGCCGCGCGGCGTGGTCGCGGTCATCACCTCGTGGAACGATCCCGTCGCCGTGGCGGCCGGGCTGCTCGGCGCGGCGCTCGTCACCGGAAACACGGTCGTGCACAAGCCAAGTGAGCGCTGCCCGCAAACGGGGCGCCGGTTCGCCGAACTGCTGGCGGCTCGGGTGCCCGCAGGCGTGCTCGAGATCGTGGACGGCGACGGAACCGTCGGGGAACGGCTGGCGGGCGCGGAGCAGGTCGATGTCGTCGCCCATGTCGGCAGCAGTGCGACCGGCCGGGAGATCGCCCGGGCCTGCGCCGAACGCGGCGCCAAGGCGCTGCTGGAAAGCAGCGGCAACGACGCGTTGATCGTCGACGCCGACGTCGACCCGACCTGGGCGGCCGCCCAGACGGCGCTCGGCGCCTTCGCCAACGCCGGACAGATCTGCGTGTCGGTGGAACGCGTCTACGTAGTGCGATCGATTGCCGACGCGTTCCTCAACGCGTTGATCGACGAGGCGATCTCGTGGGCCGATCGGATCGGGCCGCTGGTCGACGAGCGTCATCGTGAACACGTGCACGCGCATGTTGAGGACGCCACCGGCAGCGGGGCCCACGTGCTCGTCGGCGGCGAGCCGCGACCCGGGCCCGGCTCGTTCTATCCGCCCACCGTGTTGACCGATTGCACACCCGACATGCTCGTCATGCGCGAGGAAACGTTCGGTCCCATCGCGCCCGTGCGGGTGGTGCCCGACTTCGCCACCGCGTTGACGGAGGCGGCGCACGACCGCTACGGACTTGCCGCCACCGTGCTGACGGGCAGCATGGCGCATGCCCAGGAGGCATGGCGCAGCCTTCCGGTGGGCACCGTCAAGATCAACGCCGTCGTCGGCGGCGCGCCGGGCGGGGCCTCCGAGCCTCGCCGCGCCAGTGGGACGGGGTTCGGCTTCGGACCCGAACTGCTCGACGAGCTGACCGCGGTCAAGGTGGTGCACTGGTCGCCACCCGGGGGCTGACGGTCGGGCGCGGCCCCACCATAACGTCACAGTGACGAATTGCGTTGGGGCGGCGCCTCATTCGTGCGGCGGGGGCGTGCGCGTCTTCGGTCGAGATTGCTGCCCGGGGGACAGCCGGCCGTGGCCCTATGGGGCGGGTGGGCAAGCCCGACGGCGGGAAATTCTGCAGCCGAGAAACCATGCGGAACCGGAAGGCGCAACGCTGAGACCCGTTCGGTATTGGCTGATGTGCCATGACGATTGGTGGCATGCGAAGGGGCGTGCCAGGCATCAAATCGTCACCGTGACGTATTGATGCCGCCGAGTCCATCGACAGCGGGTGAGTCCCGAGGTGGCACTGCCGGCCCTTCGGGCGCACCGCGCGCATCCCGGCGCCGAGGTATCGGCGGTTGATGCGTGTGCGTTCTCGCGGCCCGCGGCGCGCGACCGAAAGACCATCGGAGACCGACCGGAGCGGAGAGCTGTGAGCGGCTGCGCACGAGACGACGGCCGCTGCCAGGCTTTTCGGGTGGGCGGCGCCGAACGGCCCGGTTGCCGGTGTGCCGATAAGCGACATTATGTCAAGTTGAGCTACCGCGTACTGCCCTGCCGCTCAACGGTTCTCGCTTATCAATCGAGGCCCATCATTCCTCGGCGGGATGTGGTGGTCATCGCGCACACTAGGACTCGCAATGAATCCGGTTGCCGAATTCGACTTCATCATCGTGGGGGCAGGCAGCGCAGGCTGCCTGCTCGCGAATCGGCTCAGCGCCAACCCCGATCGCCGTGTGCTTCTGATTGAGGCCGGCGGCAAGGATGACTGGTTCTGGATCAAGGTGCCGGTGGGCTATCTGTACACGATCGCCAACCCTCGAACCGACTGGTGCTTCACCACCGAACCCGACCCCGGTTTGGCCGGCCGCAGCATTCACTACGCGCGCGGCCGGGTGATCGGTGGCTGCTCGTCGATCAACGCCATGATCCACATGCGCGGACAGGCCAGTGACTACGCGCTGTGGGCGGAGGCCACCGGCGACGAGCGCTGGCTGTGGGGTGGGACGGACAGTCCCGGCGAGACACTGGCGATCTACAAAGAGTTGGAGAACTACTACGGCGGAGCCGACGACTGGCACGGCGCCGGTGGTGAGATCCGCGTCGAGCTACCGCGGGTGCGCTGGAAGATCCTGGACGCCTGGCAGGCCGCTGCCGCCCAGGTGGGCATCTCCCCGATCGATGAATTCAACCAGGGCGACAACGCCGGCTGTGCGTACTTTCACGTCAACCAACGGCGCGGCCGGCGCTGGTCGATGGCCGATGCCTTCTTGCATCCGATCGCCCACCGGCCGAATCTCACCGTCTACACGCACACTCAGGCGTTGCGGCTTTTGATGGATGACCACGTCCACGAGGCTCAGCGCCGGGGCGCCTGGACCACGGCCCGGCGCCGCATCGCCGGTGTGCGCCTGCTCAAAGGCGGCCAAATCGTCGAAATCCGGGCGCGCCAGGAGGTGATCCTGAGCGCCGGAGCGATTGGGTCGCCGCATCTGATGCAGGTCTCGGGTCTCGGCCCAGCCGGCCTGCTCGCCCAGCATCAAGTGCCGGTGGCCGTCGATCTGCCAGGAGTGGGCGAAAACCTCCAGGATCACTTACAGATTCGAACGATCTACCGGGTCCGGGGCGCGCCGACCGTCAACACCCTGTACCGGAACTGGATCACCCGCGCGGGCATGGGACTTCAGTACCTGCTGTTGCGATCGGGGCCCATGACGATGCCGCCTTCCACCCTGGGGGCTTTTGCCAAGAGCGACCCCGCGCTGGGAAGTGCCGACCTGGAGTGGCATGTGCAGCCCTTGTCGTTGCCGAAGTTCGGCGAACCCCTGCACCCCTTCGGCGCGATCACTCCCTCGGTCTGCAATCTGCGACCCACCTCGCGAGGCCATGTGCGCATGGCCAGTGCAGATCCCCTCACCTACCCGAAAATTTTCTGCAACTACCTGTCGACCGACGCCGATCGTCAAATCGCCGTGCGGGGCCTTCGGATGACCCGGCAGATCATGGCGGCGTCGGCCCTCGCCCGCTACCGCCCGCAGGAGTTGCTTCCGGGGCCGCAGGTGGTGAGCGATGAAGCGCTGCAGAAGGCGGCCGGCGAACTCGGTACGACTATTTTCCACCCGGTGGGCACCTGCGCGATGGGAGCCTTTGACGCTCGCGGGCGGCCGCATTCGGCCGCCACGGTGCTCGACACGGACTGCCGCGTGTACGGCGTCGCCGGCCTTCGGGTGGTCGACGCCTCGGCCATACCCACCATCATCTCCGGCAACACCAACGCGCCGGTCATGCTCATCGCAGAGCGCGCCGCGCGGGCGATTGTGGGATGAGTCGGCCAGCCGGTGGAGTCTTGATGCGAGCCAATCCAAGTGGCGATGTGCGGTAGCGGCGAGGGCGCCGTGCGCAATTCGAGCTAGAGCCCGGATGGGACGACCTTGTCGTTTACCGTCACCGCGACCTGGCCGGTCGCCGGGTTGTACTCGATCTTGCCGTGCTCGAAGGTCGACACCTGCAGGTCGCCGATGGCGTTCACGTCACTGGTGGGCAAGCCCAGCGGCCCTGCCGAACCGTTAGTGCCGGTGACCGCGGGCGTGCCGTCCGGGCCACGTGGGACATTCCAGGCCTCCCGGATCTTGCCCACGATGATGTACGCCGGTGTGTCGGCCGCGCCGTTCCTGGCTATGATCGCGCCGCCCTGGAATTGCTGGAACACCGCGCCGCTGTCCCGCGTCCCCGCGTTGCGGTCACCCGTCAGCGGCTTGCCGAGTGCCTTCTTCTGATCCTCCGTTGCCGACGAGTACTTGACCGCGATCGGGCCGGTCAGAGTCACCTCGACGTCGCGCTCACCTATGAGCTTCACCTCGGTGGGCGGCGCCGGGGCTTTTGACGTGGACGTGGCGCTCACCCCGACCTGAGACGGCGCCGACGTGTCGACGCTATTGCCATTGCTGCAGCCCGCAGCGATCAGCGCGACGGCGGCCAGGCCGACGATTGCCGTGTGGCGGTTTGCGATCGTTCTCATTGGCTTCCTCTCGCGTCTTGCTGTGGCGGGTCAAGTTGCGGCTGACCTTTCGCCCGGACGGGACTTCAAACCGAATCACTTGATGCGCAGGCGATCGCCCGAACGAACTTACAACGCGGTCTTAGACGGCAAGCCAGAGCACCGAGTGAAGATCCACCGGTGCGCCACGACATCCAGCGGCAAGTGCCCCGGCGTCAGCGCTCGATCACTGTCAACGAGCCATGGTTGAGGTCGCTGCTGACGTAGGCGAAGTGCGTGACTGGGTCGACGGCGATGGCGAGTGGATTGTTTCCGACCGCAAGGATTCCGGTGACGATGCGTTTGGTGGTGTCGACCACCGACACCGACCCACCGCTGTAGTTGGCCACGTAAGCGGTGTTCGTCGGCGGGTCCACTGCCACCCCCGCGGGGCGTTGCCCGACAGGCACACTAGCGGTGACGCCGAGGCTGATGGTGTCGACGAACGACACCGATGCATCGTCGCCGCTGGCGATATAGGCCGTGTGCGACGCGGTGTCGATGGCGATCCCGGCCGGGTGGACGCGAAGCGCGACGGAACCGACGACAGTTCGGTTCGTGGTATCGATGACGGTCACTGTTGGATCGGCAGTGGTGACAAACAAGCGGTGCGCGTCTCGATCGATGGCTACGCGGCTTGGGCCTTTTCCGGTGGGCACCGTCCCTGTCACGGAATGCGTCGTCACGTCGATCACCGATACCGATGCGCTATCACCGTTGGTGACATAGGCGATCCGGGCATCCGGGTCGACCACTACCCCGCCCGGATGGCTGCCGACACCGATTCTGGCGACGACCGTGCCATTGGTGGTGTCGATGACCGACACCGAGGAGTCGTCGTAGTTGGTGACGTAGACGGTCCGGGTCGATGGATCCACGGCAACACCCACCGGGTGGCGTCCTACCGCGATGGTGGCTGTGACCGTACGGCTGCCGGTATCGACCAGCGACACGGAGTTGGAGCCGGTGTTCGCGACGTAGGCGGTGTGGCCGGCCGAGTCGACCGCGACACCGAAGGCCCCATTGCCTACCCGTACTGAGGCAGCGATCGTAGGTGGACCGCTTGGCACGGCGGTGACTCCCGAAGTGGGCGTGCCTCCCCCGCTGGGCGCCGACGGCGGCGGGGCGGCCGTCGCCGGTCGCGTCGCCTGCGTAGATCCAGCCGTTGAGGTGTGTGCGCGCATCAGGTATAGGCTCGCGCCGCCCAACACCAGGACCCCGCCAATCACCGCGGCGGCAATCGCCCAAGATCGCTTGACGCGCTTACGATTTCCGGCTACCTGCTTCTGCGCCTGCTGCGTTTGCTCACTCGGCCATGAGGCCACTCGAGTGGGGGCAGTGACGTTGTCCGACGGTACATTTGGGCCCCGCGCATGCAGCGGCACCGTGATCGCGTCGCGCGCGGCGCGTGCCATATCCACAGAGGTGGCGTAGCGCTGGGCCGGGTCTTTGGCCATGCCGGTGGCGATGACCGCATCGAATGCCGGGGGCGCGCCGGAGTCAGAGGGGCGCGGCGGCGGCGCCGACAGATGCCCTGCCAGTTGTTGCTCGATGCT
Source organism: Mycobacterium sp. UM_11 (assembly GCF_001414075.1). Lineage (NCBI taxonomy): Bacteria > Bacillati > Actinomycetota > Actinomycetes > Mycobacteriales > Mycobacteriaceae > Mycobacterium > Mycobacterium sp. UM_11. The sequence continues at coordinate 43,148 of NZ_LATC01000004.1, forward strand.
GTCACCCGGAAATGGGGCGCCTCCCGTCAAGCACTCGTAGAGCACGCAGGCCAGCGCGTAGATGTCCGAGCGTGCATCGGCCTCACCGACTTTGAAGCGCTCGGGTGCCATGTAGCGCAGCGTGCCGACCACCGCGTCGGTGCCGGTCAGACCGGTCTCGCCTAGGACACGTGCGATCCCGAAATCGATCAGATACGCAAAGTCATTTTCATCGAGCAAGATGTTGGAGGGCTTGATATCCCGATGCACCAATCCGATCTTGTGCGCGGCATATACGGCGTGTGCCACCTGCTCGACGATGTGCACCGCGCGTGAGGGAGGCATTGAACCGGAGGAGGCCAGCACGGTTGCCAGGTCGCGCCCTTCGATCAGGCGCATGTCGACGAATAGCCGCCCGTCGATCTCGCCGTAGGTGTGAATCGGCACCACGTGAGGGTTGTTCAACCGTGCCGCTGAATGGGCCTCGCGGCGGAATCGCTGTTGAAACGTCTTGTCCGCAGCAAAATGCGCCGGGAGAACTTTCAACGCGACTATCCGATCGGTGACGGTGTCATAGGCTCGCCAGACCTCGCCCATGCCACCTCGGCCGAGCAAGTTGATTAATCGGTACCGGCCGAACGGGGTCCCTTCCATGGAAACCTCCCGATGGCAGCAATCAGCAACACCATAGTCCACAACTGACGCGGTTTGGGGAAACTCCCGCAACGGCCGGCTGGCAGCTAAGAGCGGAGGCGCGAGTCGACAACGCTCAAGAGATCTTCTTCGCGATTTGGTGGGCAATCTGAGCACCCCGGTCGCCGACATCCTCGGCGCAGGCGCTCACATCGATGACGATGTTGTTGGAGGCCGTCAACGCCCGTTGGCACGCCCAAAGTCCCCCGCTTTCTTCTTGCACCCGCGTTATCGTCAAAACGCTGTCCTCCACGCGGGCCTTACTGAGCGTCCAGTAGTGGGGTGCGGGGTCGCCCGGGTCATGGAGATCGACACGCCGGTTGTCACAATTCGCCCAGCCCGCTACCTGGCCGGAGTAGAAGTCATTTGCGGCTAGAGCCCCCGGGAACGCCACCACCGCCTGGTAGGCAATGTGATCCGCGTTATCGCGACGGTCCTTCAGTTGCTGTACGCGCACGGCCGTCCAGCCGCTGCCTTGGTAGGAGTAATCCTGTGCCTCGGCCCAGACCAAGCATCCATCGGCGAGGGGCCGATTGGTGTACATGGTGTCGCCCGATTCGGCCACCTCCATGTGGGCGGCCATGATGGAGCCGATTTCGGTTGGGCTGAGCAGCAATCCGGACAGCGCACTGGTTGGAAGCGGTTGAGGCGCATGGCCCATCGTCGGAGCGGCTACCACTTTTCCGTCGACGTTCACCGTGCACCCGGCTGCCAGAGCGGACAGCGCCAGAAGCGCGAGCGCATACCTGCCTGCCGGCCCGCTCGCTCCCCTGGTTCCTCGCATCGGTCCTGTTAGCCGCCTAACTGTTGAATCGTCACCAAATGCGAAGCCGCTTCAAGCGCTCGGCGACCACTACCCAAACGCTCGGACGCCGCTGTACCCGCTACTAGCCCATGGTCAAGATGGCGCCCGCGGCGACGCCGATCACCGCCATGAGAGCTACGAAGATCACCGTGATCGCCGCGCGGACGATCTCTTCTTCCGTGGGTCGCCAGCCCGGCTTCATTTCGGCGCGGACCGTGTCCCGTCGCCAGTCGACGGCGTTGAGTCTCGCGACCGCCGAAGTGACGTCGTCGGCCGCGTGGGAAGCGCTCTCCCGGATTGGCTCGTGCGCGGCAATTGCGGTTGTCATATCAGCCCCCCGAGCTTGCGGACGCCGATCGGCGTTGTTCAGGTCAAAGCTTCCGATTTTCCCGTGAATCCAATGATACGAGCGCGAAAATCACGATTGCGGAAACGATCGGGTCACAGCACGGAGTCGTGCTCGGCTGACCGCGCTCTTGCCTCGCGGTGACGGCGCAATGGGTGCGGAGCTGAATTGGCGGCCGCCGTCGCCCTTTCCAATCGAATTCCAAACGGTCACTGCTACGTTGCGGCGACGCAGTCGAAAGGGCTGCGCGCAGGCGGAACCGGCCGCGGCTTGACCCTCGAGAGAAAGGTGTTCAAATGACCGAACAACCGCCAGTGCCGCCGGCCCACTACCCGGCACCGTCGCAGAGCGGGGCAATGCCCCAACAGGCATATACGGCGTGGTTGACTCGCGTGCTGGCGTGCGTCGTTGATTTCATCCCCTACGCGATCATCGTCGGTGTCGGGTACGGCATCGAGGCGGCGACGCAGGAGACGGCTTGCGTCACCGACACCTCGGGGTACAACTTGGGCCAGTTCTGCGCCACCGGGAACTCCCCGATCGGGGTGGCCGCGTTCTGTTTGTCGATACTCGTTGGATTGGCCTATCTGGTCTGGAACTACGGTTACAAGCAGGGCACTACCGGGTCGAGCATCGGGAAGTCGGTGCTGAAGTTCAAGGTGGTCAGCGAGCAGACCGGCCAGCCGATCGGTTTCGGCATGTCAGTCGTGCGTCAGCTCGCGCACCTTGTCGACGGCGCGATCTGCTACGTCGGCTACTTGTTCCCGTTGTGGGATGCCAAGCGGCAGACGATCGCCGACAAGATGATCAAGACCATCTGCGTGCCCAGCAACTGAGGGATCGCCCAGACCGCGGCCGCGCACGTCCGGTCAAAACTTCACCGCCCCAGGCCTATTCGTCGCAGCGACGATTGGCTCGGGGCGGGTTTGTTGGTGCCTTACCTCGCGTCCGGCGCAACGACGGGCACTGAGCTCCACAAACCAGCCCCAATCTCGTCGCCGTACGTCCCACCGCGGCAAGCGGCACCGAAAGAGTTGTGCGATATGTTTGCTGGCGACCAGGTATTGTCTCCCCACAATCAGATGCTGTTCCTGGTCAGGTGTGATGGTCGCGTATTTGCTTTCCGGTGCGGTCGAAGCCCGCGTCGACGGTGCGGTCGCGCCGCTTGGGGGGCCGAAGCAGCGATGCGTGCTCGCGGTACTCCTCGCCAGTCACGGCACAGTTGTCAGCGTGGACCGGCTCATCGACTCGGTGTGGGAAGACGAACCGCCGGCCAAAGCATTGACCTCCATTCGCTCTTATCTCGCAAATCTCCGCAGGAGCCTGGCTTCCACTTCGCCGGCTGCCGCCAGCAACGTATCTCGGCTGGAGGCGCGGAATTCCGGCTATCAGCTGAATCTCGTCGACGGCGACTCCGTCGATTTGCACGAGTTCGAGAGTTTGGTCAAGACCGGCTACAGCGCGCTGGGCCAGGGTGATGCAGGGAAGGCATCCGATGTGCTCACCCACGCGTTGACCTTGTGGCGGGGCGATCCATTCGGGGAGTTCACCCACCGCGACTTCGCGCACAGCGACGCGTTGCGTTATGTCGAGTTGCGCAACACGGCGATCACGACACGATTCGACGCCGCGCTGCGACTCGGCGACGGGCGCGACCTCATTCCAGAAATCGAAGCTGCCGTCGCACAAGATCCCCTGCAGGAGCGGCTGTGGGGACATCTGATGCTGGCGCTGTACCGAACCGACCGTCCGGCGGAAGCGGTGCGCGCGTACGACCGCGCCTGCGCAGTACTGGACCGTGAGATCGGCACGCAACCCGGCGAACGCCTGCGAGTTCTCTACCAAAAGATCAACGATGGCTCCCCTGAACTCCGACTCGACGGGCAGGGCCCGCGGCGGATCCGCCTTTCAGACGGCCCGGTGTCCGAGCGAGAACAGCTAGTCGGACGCGACGTGGAACTGAATGCGATGGCCCAATCGCTGGCGCGAGCGCGCGCCGGATGCGGTGAACTGGCTCTGGTGACCGGAGACAGTGGTATCGGCAAATCGACACTCGCGCGGGCTATTTGCCGCGATCCGGGGGCAGTGGACATGGCCGTCGCGTGGGCCGCGCATCCCAGCGACATCCAGCTGCCGCTTATGTGGACATGGATCCAGATCTTGCGACAGCTCGGAGACGATCTTGGCGAACCCGGCCGAGAGACGCTGCGCAGAACGGTCCCGGGAGTCATCGACGCCCTGGTCCCGGAGTGGAACGAGAGCCGTGATGCCACGTCGGTGCGCGCCCCCGCGACTGGCTTCGAGTTGATCGAGGGTGTCGTCACGGCGGTGTGCAGACTCTCTTCGGTGAGACCGCTATTGATTGTCCTAGACGATCTACATGTCTCGGATTCCGCGTCGTGCGACGTGCTCGTCCTCCTGACGGAGCATCTCCCCCGGTATCCAATTGAAGTCATCGGCAACTGGACGTTCCTCGGCCGAGACCGGCCGGCGAATCGGCCATCGTTCGAGCGACTGATCAGGTCAAGTGGCGTCAAAACCCTGCATTTGAGCGGACTCCAGCGTGATGCGGCGGACGATCTGGTCGAGGCGCTCGCGGGCGGGCCCGCCCCGGCGCCCGTGCTCCAGTTCGTCCGGACACATGCGGCGGGTAATCCGTTCTACATCAAAGAGCTTGTCCGGATGATCGCCACCGCCAACGACCTTCAGAGCATCCCGGAATCAGCGGAGGAAAACGTATCCGAGGTTGTCGCCGGAGTGGTGAGTCGACGGCTGACGGCGCTTGACCGCCCCTGTCGCCGCATCATGGAGGCGGCGGCGGTAATCGGTCCCCAATTCGACGTCACGATGCTGGCCGACATCGCCCACCTGTCCACCGTGACGGTTCATAGTCAGCTGGAGCCCGCTTACGAGGCCGGACTGATCGACGAGGTTCCCGGTTGGCCGGGGGCGTACCGGTTCAGCCACGGTCTTCTCCGGGATGCGGTCCTGACGCAGGTGCCACCGGCCGAACGTGCCTATCTACATGCCGCCGCCGCGACGAGTCAGGCTGCGATGGTTGACACCGGTGCGTACGAGGACGTCATCGCGGCCGCCGACCATGCCTGGCGCGCCGGCCCGGAACTCGATGCCGATCTGGCACTTGACATTCACGACTCGGTTATCCGGCGGGCCCTCAATCGTTCGGCGTACAACGATGTGGCAATCCTCGCCTCGCATGCGCTGGATGTCTCCCGGCGGATGCCGCCCAAGCCCGAATCACTCGAGCATCAGGCAACATTATGGCTACACCTGGCATGTATGAGGTCGATCCTGGACGGCCAAAGCAGCGCCACCGCCAGCGAAGCACTGCAACGCGCCTTCGAGATCGGCGAACGGGCGAAGGGTCGCAACTTTTACGGCACCGTTGCGATGCAGTGCCTAATCCTTTGCGGGCAAGGACGAATCGACGAGGCGCGGACTCTGGCTAACGGCCTGAACGGCCAATATGCCGCCAGCCATGATCCCGACATCGGAGTGGCAAGCCATTTCATCGAAGTCATGGTCCAAGGCCTGGGCGGAAATCTGGATGCGCAAGCGGCCGCGGCCCACAAGATGCTGACGCTGTTTCCCCCGCCGGACGAGGTTGTCGATCCGCTGCACTTCTTCCATCCCCGCGTTTACTGTTGGCTGGCCCTCGCCGAGGCGGTGCGCGGCAACAGGGCCACGGCCGTCGAGTATTGCCAGGCCGGCCTCGAACTGGCGCAAAGCCGTCGCGACCATTTCAACGTGCTCTCGGCCAAACTGGTGATGGTCGAGATCGACGCAGTCCTAGGCATCATCGAGGGCACTGCGGCCACTGCGGAACGCGTGTGCGCAGAGATGAATGCCGCTGGCGCTCAACAATGGGCGGCGTGCGCCGCCATGGTGGCCGTCTGGGCCAGAACCCTCAGCGACGAAAATGTCAATCCGGACAGTGCATTTGAGGCCTTCGACCTTTACACCAGCGACGGCAGCACCGTCATGACGCCGTTCTTCCTCACCCTCCTTGCCGACATCGAAGACCACCACGGCAGAAGCGATCGCGCACACGAACTCCTTGTTCGCGCACAAGCTGTCGCCAGATCAACCGGCGAACGCGTGTGGGACGAGCGGCTGGCGTGCCGCATCACCGAACTCTCGATCGCCCAGTAGGGCCGGGGATTAAGGTCTTCGGGTGGCCGCCGAGATCCTTGTATTGATCATTTCCTGCGCGGCCATCGCGGCCGGGTGGGGGTCTGTGCGCATGGCGCGGCGCATGTCCTCCTTCGCGACGACACGCGGCACGGTGGTGGGCCGCGAAGTGACTGCGGTGCCCGCTGTAGCCGGCCGCGAGGGCCGCTGGGGTAAAGGCGGCGGGTACCAGCCGAAAGTGACGTACACGTACGTGGTCGACGGCGTCGCGTACACCTCGGACCGGTGGGGCTATGCCACCCAAGGACTTAAGCGCAGCGAGGCCGAACAGGAACTCGCGGCGGTGCACGACGAAGTCGAGGTCCATTACGATCCCAGCGCGCCGCACGTCGCCTACCTGCACACGAATACATCGCGTATCGGCTATGCGCTCATCGCCGGCGGTGCGGTCGGGGTAGTGCTTGCGCTGGCCACACTGTTGATCTGACTTGCCAGTCGTCGAGTCGGACAATTCCAATCGGATTCCAACCCCACGTTGCTAGCTTGGCTCAGCGCCGATCGGGCGCGCTCGCCATGACGCGAGCAATACCTGGGAGGACCGTATGTATCGATGGATGGCGGTGGCGATCACAACGGCCGCCGTGACCGTGGCGGCATGCTCGACGACGAAGTCGACCGTCGTACAACCCCCCGCTTCCAAGCCGAGTTCCTCTGCGGCGGCCCCGTCGCCGCAAGCCGGCTCGTCCCAGGCGGCCGCCGCCGACCGGCTAGACCCGAGCGCCTGCGTCGAAATCACGCAGGCAAACCTCGACCTGGCGACGGCGACCAATGCCGACGCCGCCCGCAAGGCCGGCGACGCCTTCGAAAAGTACGACCTACCCGGGTCGGTCAAGGAAGCGGTCGAGCATTTTGTCGGCACGCGCGGTGCGCAGTTCGACGACCCCCAATATGACAAGTACAACGGCGCCATCGAAGGCTGGATCAAACAGGTTTGTCCACTCTAAAACCGAACCAGCCGGGTCGTGGCGCGCTCGGCGTCATCGAATACCGTCCCTTCGGTAGCGGCCACGTTCAGCGCGTGCTCGTAGGCGTACCCACCACTGGCGACGGAGCCCAGATCGTCCTTGGCGCAACGCAAGACACCCGCTAGCTCGCCGGCATCAATTTGTTGAAAGCCCGCAAGAAAAAACTGGTGATATGCGGTTGACTTCTACTCGAGCGCGGGGTGTGCCCGTGACTGCGAGAGGACGACCATGCCTACCATCACCACGTCGGACGGTGTCGAGATCTTCTACAAGGATTGGGGCTCTGGCCAGCCGATCGTTTTCAGTCATGGCTGGCCGCTGACGGCCGACGACTGGGACGCGCAGATGATGTTCTTTCTGCACGAGGGCTATCGGGTGATCGCTCACGACCGGCGCGGGCATGGCCGATCCGAGCAGACCGGGACCGGCAATGACATCGACCACTGGGTGGCCGACCTGGCCGCGTTGACCGAACAGCTCGACCTGCGCGAGGCCGTCCATATCGGGCACTCCACCGGCGGCGCCGAGGTGGCTCGCTACGTGGCGCGCCACCAGGAGCGGGTCGCCAAGGCGATACTGGTGTCCTCCCCGACCCCGAACATGGCGCAGGCCGAGGACAATCCGGGCGGGCAACCCCAGGAGTGGTTCGACGCGGTGCGGGCGGGTGTCTTGGGAAATCGATCGGAGTTCTACCGCGCGGTGCCCGAGGGTCCGTTCTACGGATTCAACCGACCGGGGGTGGAACCCTCCGAGGCGGTCATCGCGAACTGGTGGCGACAGGGCATGTCCGGCAGCGCCCACGCGCACTATGAGACCGTGTCTTCCTGGCTGCAGGACTACTCCGAGGATCTGCGCGCGATCACCGTTCCCGTCCTGGTGATGCACGGCGACGACGATCAGATCGTGCCGTTTGCGAGCTCGGTCCCTCGGGCGGTCAACCTACTGCAGAACGGCGCCTTGAAAACCTATGCCGGCTACCCGCACGGGATGCTGACCACGCACGCGGATGTCCTCAACCCGGACCTGCTCGCGTTTGTCGCGTCCTGACCGGCGACGTCAAACGACGTGCCGGCCACGGCTACTGCCCCAAGTTGGGATCGGTAGTGGCAAGCGCGTTGTCCACTTCAAGTCGAAAGCGGCCCGCAGTGGGGCACCACCCGACAGAATTGGACGATCATGATGCGACGAATCGTGCGGTTGGCGACCACCGCCTTGGTTGCCGGCGGTTTGGGTGTCGCGGGTCTCGGGCTCGCCGCCGGAACCGCCAACGCCGATGGTGGCCCGCACCGCTGGTGCCCCGGAGAGCCACTGCCCCCGACCGGCAACCACGTCACCAATCCGGTCATTTGGGACAACAACATCTGCCACACGTACTACTACGTGTACTTCGGGCAGGGCAACGTCGCCCAGAACATTTGGGACGGCGACAACCCGCCGCCTCCCCCGCCCCCGCCGCCGCCGGGGCTCATCAATAAGGACAACTGCCAACAGATACTGGGCATCTTCTGCCCCCACGCGTGACGAAAGCTGCGGCTGACCGACGCGCGCTTCCGCATGGCCCCCATGACGACATCGCCCGAATCGCTCATATATCAACGGATTCGGAGGCGATCGCCCTATGATTGCTGCCGTGACTACCACGGCGCAATCGCCGGTTCCGGCCGCCGGAACATCTGATTCCCTTGAAGGCGCTCCGCCGTGGACGCCGCTCCAGAAAATAGGTTTCCGGCTGCTTTTCACCATTGGTCTAGGGATGCTTTTCGGCGTTGTCGGCGGAAGCGTCGTGAAAGACAGCGTCGGCCGGCACCCGCTCGAACCGATGGTCTGGCTAATCGCGCAGGTCGGCAGCTACCTGACCCGAGGTCGTGGTGTCGAGATCGCCAAGTCGGCCGGCTCGGACGTGTTGTGGTTGTGGTGTTTACATCTTGGTTGGCTGGTGCTGGCCGTGCTGGTCACCGCGGCGTGGACAGTCATGGATCGGGGGCGTTCCGACTACCGACGCCTGGCCGCGTCGTTGATCGTGTTCGCGCGGTTCGGGCTGGCCGCGGTGATGATCATCTACGGCCTGGGCAAGGTGATTCCCGTCCAGATGGGGTTCATGACGCTTCCCCATCACCAGTTGCAGCTGACGGGCGACACCAGCCTGTTCGCGACGTTGTGGGGCTTCATGGGCGCCTCCCCGGCGTACTCGGTGGTTAGCGGGTTGGTTGAGCTGGTGTCGGGACTGCTGCTGCTGTGGAACCGTACGCAGCTGCTCGGTGCGCTCGGATCGGCGATGGCCATGGCGCAGGTGCTATTGCTCAACGTGACCTACGATGTGCCGGTCAAGCTGGCCGTTGGCGAATTGTTCTTGATAGCAATCGGTATCGCGTCGCCGTACTGGCCGAATTTGGCTCGCGTGGCGTTCAATCGCGGGGAGACTCGCCCCGTTCAGCACTGGTTGCCACTTGGTGCGGATAAGCGCTGGCTGCGACTAACCGGCGTGGTTGCGAAGTTCGGCATCGCTGGGGCGTTGCTGGTGTTCAGCGCAATGTGGGACGCCATGTTGTTCAGCGTATACAACACCCCCACCTCGACGCTCGACGGCGTTTGGCGCGCAACGTCCTTCACCGTCGACGGGCGCGAGGCGACGCTCAACCAGACGAACCCGCAACCCTGGACGAATGTCGCGATCGCCGACCGCAACAAGGTGCCGCAATTCGGCGTGGTCAAGTTTGTCAGCCAGGCGCCGGCGGGCTACACCACCATCTGGCAGCTCGAGGTCGACGGGGATCGGCTCAAATTGCGCAAGCGCGAATCGGATTCGGCCGAGGTCGTGCTGCACGCGACCCAACCCGACAAGGACCATCTGGTGCTGACGGGCCAGTTGGACGGCAGGCAGATCACGGGCACGTTCGAACGCCGGTTCATGGAACGCGGCGGGTTCGTCTTCCGGCTCGTCAGCCCGGTCATCCCGGTGGGTTCGCTGCAGTAAGTCCCTCAACCGCCAAGGCGCGGCCGGCGCGATTCCCCGCGGATGTCAAGCAGTCTCTGCAAGCGCGCGATCGAATGCGGCTTGATTCTTCTTCATTCGACGCACGACCGGCGACCAACCCATCAGCGTGATCATCACCGAGTTGAAGATATTGAAGGGAAACTGCATCGGTCTCACGATGTCGAGGAACAGCACAACACGCGTTTCCTCGGTGTTGTTCCACACCTCGTGTTCGTAGGTGTCATCGAACATCAACGCCACGCCCTCCTGAAAAGAGGCGGTCTCGTCGCCGACGCGGATTGCACATTCGCCATCCCGAGGTACCACGAGCGGCAGGTGATAGCGCATGACGCCCTGGTAGGGACCGCGGTGCGGAGGAATCTTCTTCCCGGGGGACAGAATGGAGAAGAAGGCGGTTTTCATGCCCGGTATGTCGTGCAGCAAGCGTGCGGTGTACGGACATTCTTCGCATTGCTTATCAAAACGCCGGCCGTAAATGTAGAAGAAGTAGCTGAGCCATTTGTCGTCGTTCGATATTGCCGCTATCGTCTCGACGATTTCTTGATGGTTCGGAATCGTCTCCGGAACCGATAGCAGGGCCTCGAGTTCGGCCTGCACCTTGCTCAGCTCGGAAGTGACATGCTGGTGCCATTCGAACTGGGTGGGATCGATGAACGGCGTCGTCTCGACCAGTGAGAATCTCCGCGGAACCATCAAGTTGACCACCTTCAACCCGGGCGCGATGGTCAGAAACAAGAGGTATCGCAACGCCACCACCGCTCTACTGACACCACGATTCGGGGGGCGTGCATCCCGTCCATCGGGCGCTATATCGCCGCTCATTTCGGGTGCATTGATGGTCGCCATAGAGGTGGTCTCCGATCCCTGTTTTTTGGTTTTAGTTTGTGATGATGTCGTCGTGAGAAGTGCCTAGCACTCTAGGACGAAGTCCATTGGTGGACCGCCCTCCCCGCAGGGGCGGATCGGCCCCGATGAAACGCATCAGATAAGGTATACAATATGTATTTATTGTGCAACAATGCGATCATATTGTGGCACGGCTTCGGCCCTGTGTCTATGGTTGGAGCAATGTTTCGCGAAGTGGTGCCTGCCGGTCCGCCCGCGCGGGGCGAGCAGTCCAGCGTGGACCGCATTCGCGACGTTGCGCTCAAGACTTTCGCCGTGCACGGCACGGAAGCGACCTCGCTACGGATGATCGCCGAATCTGCCGGCGTGTCAATTGGATTGGTTCAACATCACTTCAAGACGAAGGGCAACCTCATCACGGCGGTGGACGAGTACGTGATGGCGGTGCTGGGCCAGTCGTTGGCGGGCCCTTTGCCGGGGGCCCCGACGGACCCGGTCTCGGCGGTCGCACACCGGGTGACCGACCTAGTCTCCAACCACGCGCCCGTCATCGACTACATGTGTCGCGCTGTGGTCGACTGCACGCCGATGGGCGTGCGGATCTTTGACGGCCTGGTCGACATCGGTCGGGGACATTGGGATCAGCTCGCAGAACAAGGATTGGTGCGGCCCGGCCTCGATCCCGATTGGGTAGCGCTCAACCCGATGGTGTTGGTGTTGGGCATCTTTATCGTTCGTTCGCATCTGGACCGGCACCTCCCCGATCCCTTCACCAGTCCGGCGCAGCTGGACAGGTGGCAAAAGGCGACCGACGCCCTGATCCGAAGCGGCCAGATAATCGCACCTGAGCCCAAGACGGATGGTGGCTGACGATCCGCGGTGGTTGCGTAGCAACAATCCCGCTTCCCTAGCGCCCCCCGTCCTGTTCTCGGCCGAGTGTCGGGATGCATGAAGGCGAAGCATCCCGTCCGGTCATCGCCGTCATCAGCGCCCGCTGAAAGGTACGTCCCGGCAACTTCTCCGGAACGGCGGCCTCGACGATCAAAGGCGCCGCCGATGTGACCGCCGAGACGCTCGTCGTCCAGGCCGGGGGCACCGACAATGGGCCGAGCGGGACAGCCTCGCCCACCCCTGCGGACGGCGCACCGACGGCGCACGAGGGATGGAACGGCCACACCGCCCGGTACTCAGCGCTCGCCATGTGCCCGGCCCGCCACTAATCGCCTGCCGCCGAGGGGATTTGAGCCCATTTCAACAGCCCATCCACATCGAGCTGAGGCTGAATTCCCGCGGTGCCCGCCAGGCCGGGTGTCAGCCCGCCTAGCGCCGAAGCCCCCAATGCGCCGGATGAGCTGGGCGTAGCCGCCGCGACAGTGATGCTGCCGAAGACGTTGGTGATGGATGCGCCGGCGGGGCCGACGATGGCGGTGGCGGTATTGCCGAAGGTCTGGATGGCGACCTGTTCGCCGCCGACGACGGGGAGTGTGGCGGTGCCGTTGACGAGGGTGACCAGGACCTCCTGGAACGATCCTGGTGTGAGCACAAGGGGGGTCGAGCCGGCAGTGACGTCAACTCCCCCGGGGATCAAAACACCGCCCTCCGAACAGTCGATGAGGGTGTGAATTGTGCTGCCGGAGTTGACGATGACGGTTCCGAAACTGATGAGGTTGGTCCCGGGACCCGCAATCGTGATCGAGCCGCTGTTGACGTACATCCCCGTGCCGGTACCGATGGTGATGGTGCTACCCGGTGCGGCGGTCACCGTCTGGCCCGGAGCGACCGGCCCGGCGGCGTCGACGGTGGTGGAGCCCAGGGCGTGCATCGTGGCATTGGTGGAGGCCAACTGCTGCGTGGCGCTGGTCGCGTTCTGACCGGCGGCCTGCGCCACCGTCTGGGCCTGAGCACCCTGGCCTACCGGGTTGGTGGTCCGCGGCGGCTCGTCGAACGGGGCCAATGTGCTGGCGGTCTGACACGCGGCGGCATATTCATACATCGCCGTCGCATCTTGAATCCACATCTGCATGTACTGAGCCTCGGTCGCGGCGATCGCCGGGGCGTTTTGTCCGAAGAAATTGGTTGCGATCAGCGCCAACAGCTGCGCCCGGTTGGCCGCGATCACCGGCGGGGGCACCGTCATCGCGAACGCGGCCTCGTAAGCCGCCGCCGCCGCGTATGCCTGGCCACTGGTCTGCGCCGCCTGCGCGGCGGCGGCAGCCAACCACCCCACATACGGGGTGGCCGCGGCCGACATCAGTAGCGAAGAGGGCCCCGACCACGCCTGCCCGGTCAGCCCCGCTAGCTCCGTTGCGTAGCCGCTGGCGGTGGACTCCAGCTGAACCGCCAGCGACTCCCAGCCCGCCGCCGCCGCGAGCATCGGCCCGGAACCCGGGCCGGCATACATCAATCCGGAGTTGACCTCCGGGGGTAGCGACGCAAAGTCCATGTCGGCAGCCCCTTTCGCGAACGGCGATCACTATTTCAACATTCATTGAATAACTTTTCAATGGCGATAGAATAGTGCCTGCCGCGGTGCTGCAACAGCGCCAGCCGCGGTGCGTGTCGCGGGGTTGCTGGAGAAACGCAGAGCGGGACAGCCTTTTCTATAGGGGTTGAAATGCTATCGTTCGCAGGTGTCGTCACCTGGGACAACGAAGCGGCGCGGTAGACGTCAGGGTCGACCGGTGTCGCGCGACGCGGTTCTGCGCGCGGCAAAGCGGCAGTTCGCCAAGCATGGCTATGACAAGACGACGCTGCGGGCGATTGCCGACGATGCGCGAGTCGATCCATCGATGGTCCTCTACCTCTTCGGCTCCAAGGCGGCGTTGTTTCGCGAGTCGATGAAGTTGGTGCTGCCGTCGGACCTGCTGACGGCCGAGATCGCCGAGACGGACGCCGATTTGGGCTGCCGCGTCGTACGGGCCTACCTTGGTCTCTGGGAGCAGCCCGAAACGTCCGCGAGCATGGCCTCGATGGTGCAGTCGGCAACGTCCAACCGCGATGCCAACGATGCGTTTCGCGGTTTCCTGCACGATTACCTGTTCACCGCGGTGTCCGGCGCGTTGGGCGGTGGCGACGAAGCGCGACTGCGCGCGATGCTGGCCGCGACCAGCCTCGTCGGCACCGCGATGTTGCGATACATCATGCGGGTGCCGCCCCTGTCGTCGCTCGGCGTCGACGAGGTGGTCGGCCTCGTCGGGCCGACGGTGCATCGGTTCCTGACCGCACCCGCCGAGGAGCTGGGGCTGAACGCGGCATCGCAAACCCCAAGACGGCGCCGAAATGTGCGGTGACGACGCCGATCTCGAAGCGGCTGCCGCTACACCGCCGTCGCCTCGAGGATGCTGAGCGGCGACACGGTCTCGACGACGCGGTTCAACCGGAAACCGGCCTTGCCGACCAGTCGGCGATATTCGTCCGCGGTACGTTCGCGCGCGCCGGCGACGACCAACATCTCGATGTCCACCCACTTGCCGTGGAAGTCCCGGTCGTGCTGGGGAATGACGAACTCGCAGAGCAACAGTCGCGCGCCGTCGCGGGCCGCGCTGCGGACGTTCTTCAGGATGCGAACCGCGTCGTCCTCGGGCCAGTCGTGGATCACGTTCTTGAGCACATACGCGTCGCCGCCCTTCGGCGCGAAATCGAAGAACGAGCCCTCTTCAATGCGGACGCGGTCGTCGACACCGTATTTCCGCAACAGCTCCGGCGCGCCCGCCACGACCTCCGGAAGATCGAACAGCACGCCGCGCGACTTCGGGGCCGTCTCGAGGATCGCCGCCAACAGCCGACCGTGGCCGCCCCCGACATCGACGATCGTGTCGAACGCGTTGAAATCGTAGGCCGCGGTGAGGGGCACGTTCGCGAACTCGGACACATTGGTCATGGCGGAGTTGAAGATTCCACCGAGTTCGGCTTCCCCGGCCAGGTACTCGAAAGCCGGTTTGCCGCGAAGCTCGGGGACCACCGCTTTGCCGGTCCGGATCGCGTCGGTCAGGTGGCTCCAATGCTCCCGATGCTGAGGTGAACCGACCCAGCGGGCCATCCCGGCCATCGAAACCGGCGCATCGGTGCGCAGCGTTTCCGCAAGCGGGGTAAGCGCATAACGCCCGTCGCTGAGCTGGCGGAAAATGCCGACGCCGATCAGCGCCCGCAAGAGCCGCCCCAGCGCATCGGCGTTGGCGCCGACCCGGCTTGCCAACTGCTCGCCGGATAGGGGTCCATCGGCCAGGGCGTCCGCCACGCCGAGATCCGCTGCGGACGCGATCGCCTGGGCGACCCACGCATTCAGGATGAATTCCATCATCACCGCCGGAGGCGGCGCGGAGCGCTGGCGCAGCCGCGATAGGTAGTGGCGGGCTTGCTCGACGGCTCGCGCGATCTTGACCGGCGGGACCTTAGACGTCACGTCACTACCCCTTCTCGTTGATATCGCCGCAGAGTGCGTACACGCCAACTCGCCAAAGGTACTCGTCCACGCGAGCACTCGAACGCTCCGCGTGTGACTATGCCCGCGAATCGAGAATATTTCAATAACCATTGAAATAGTGGCCCCGCTTCCCCTATATTCCTGTTGGGGGGCCGGAAGAACGGAGCGGTCATGTCACGTCTAACCGCAAAGATCGTCGTCGCGGCGATCCTCGCCCTTACCGCCGTAACAGCTTCGGGCTGCCTTCCCTCGGCCAGTGTTGGACCACCCGTAGGGGTCGCAGCCGGGTAGCGCCCCAGGTCTGACCGCGCGTCTAGTTGCGAATCAGCAACGGCGACTTGGTCATTGCTTCGGCAGGATCATTACCTCGGCCGGGATGTCCCGCAGGCTGCTCATGAACAAGTCGAGCTCGTCCGGGCCGAGGTTCTCCCCCGACAGGACGAGGTCGATCTTGGGTTTGTTCCCAGCGGTACTGACCCTGACGTCTTCCACCGGGCGGAGCGCCTCCGCGAGCGCGACAACTTTGTTGATCGCGTCCCGAGCATCGCTTGAACCTGCGCGAGACGGGGCGGTCACTTCCCCTTCGGAGTGCGGCATGCCGAGCAGACCAGGGTCTTTGAGAATCTCGGCGCCGGCTATGAGGAAATCCTCGGACCATGTCTGCCCCACCCGGCCAGACCAACCTCCAGGAGCCGACGGGCGGACACCCGAGTTGTCCGACGCGACTTGAAGCAGGGGGCCGAGAACCTCGCCGAACGTTGCGGCGTATTGCGATTCGCGATCCTCGCTGTCGGCGGACACCATCCATGGCTTCAAAACGCTCGCCAGGTCCCCATCCGCGGCGCGTTCCTGAGACGCGAGATATTGCCCGACGGCCAGCGGCGCCACTGGGCGGCTCACGACGCCGGCCCGCGCCAGGGCGGCCACGCCCGTGTCGGAGTTCCGCTGCGCTTCCACCTCGCGCAGGTCAAGTTCGAGTGACGCCACGCGGCGGTAGTCGGAAGCCACCTGTTCCAAGAAAAGCCGTGCGGTCATCGCGGGATTGGCGCGCTCCCCGGTCCGGCCGCCCGATGGCAGTAGCGGACGAGAGAAGCGATCGACCCGGTCCAACTGACCGTCCCAGGCCAGGGCCGCCGCCGACACGACACGAACCATTTCCGATTCCCGTGCGTCCTGCGCCAAAGGCCCGGCCGCCACGATGCCGCAGCGCAACCTGCGCACCTCGTCCTCGAGCGACCGCGGTTTCCGCTCCGGTGCCGTCTCCATTCCCAGGATGGTCGCGATGGCGGCGGCTAGTTCGGCCAAGCCGTCCCTGAGGAAGTCGAGTTGGTCCTGCTCGCTTTGATTGGCTTTGTCGCTCAACGAATCTGTGGCAACGCGCAGCACGACGACGCGCTCACATAAACCCAACGCCCGCATTGCCGACGCGATACCGAAGGATTCCATGTCGATGAGTACAGGCTGGGTAGTCATTCCGGAGTAAAGGGCAAGCGCCAGGGCGTATGTCCAGTCCTCCCGCGCGTAGACCGGACCGCTGGACAGTGTCTCCATCGGCACCGGTGCGATCCCCGGCGAGACCTTGATCACCTTGTCGGTGGCGAGAATGTGGGCATCGGGAAGGTCGAACCCCGACACGGAACCTGGGGCGCCCGCGGACCCGGCCCGCAGCTCAATGGCGGCGAGCGGTGCCTGCTCGTCGGGGTGCGTCCGGACGATCCACTTGTTCTTCAGCTTGACGACCTCGCCGTCGGGCGAGGCGACTACCACGCCCAATGACAGGTATGACACCCGTTCGGCTCGAAAGACCTGACCAACGAGCTTGGAGTCGACCGTTCCACAGCAGCCGTAGAAGACGTAGTAGTCGGCCCGGTTTTCGCGGGTCGATCTGCTGAGCGCGGCCGCCGCGACGACATTGCCCTGGGCGCTCAGCGGATGGTGCTCCAGCCTGGCGGTTCGCCCGTCGGACAGGCGGCCCTCCAACGATTCGTCCCCGTGTTTCACCGGCGTCCACACCGTTGCTCCGAACGCCGGCAGGTCGACGTAGAGGCGTGCGAGCAACTCCGTTACCGCGGTCGCTTCGTTCCTGGTAAAGGTAAATATCGCCACCGTGACATCCGCCACGGCGACATCGTAAGCCCGCGGGCGGGCCTTATTAGCGCGGTCGCCGAAAAGACAATTTGGGCAGCGGTCATCAGTTCCGAGTTTCCGGAATCGGAATCAATTCCGCGTGTATCGTGCGGCCAAACTTGGACCGCATGAGCCCGTGTGCCGTGGGCACCCCCACGCGGGCAACATTTCAGCCGCCGGCGCCCACGCCGGTGACCAATTCGACCGGGCCGCTTGGCGATTAGAAGTGGGCCGCTACTGGCCGGCCGGTGGACGGCACACGTTGGCGCCCGGATCCCACCACCAGCCGTTGTCGCATGCCAGCGGTTGCGGCCCCACGCCGAGAGGCCGGCATACGTTGGCGGTCGGGTCCCACCACTGGCCCGGGTCGCATGCCAACGGTTGCGGCCCCACGCCGAGAGGCCGGCAGACCTTGCCCGTCGGATCCCACCACTCCCCCTCCGCGCAATCCGCCTTGCTTACGGCCGGAATCGCGATCGTCACGGCCGCCATCGAGGCGAACGCCACCATGACGACGACTACAAGATGCCGAATGAACGTCCTCATTGTGGACCTCCCGTCGCGCTATCCATCAATCGAAACCGATTCCGGACATGCAGGTCAAGGCCGCAACCGTATTCGTCGTCATGTCTGCGATGAATTCCGGGCACTTCGCGAGTCAGACCTTCCAGACGGACAAATCGAGAGGAAAGGTGGATGCCATGTCCCCCGAACAGACGGCCCAGCCGCCGATCGTCGATCTCCAAACCTGGCGCGCCGCGCTCGACGAGCTGCGCAAGCGCGAGAAGGCCGCCACCCGTGAACTCGATGCCATCGCCGCCCAGCGCCGACGCCTGCCGATGGTGAAGTTGCCGGACTACGTCCTCATCGGCGCCGACGGGCCCATCCGCCTCGTCGACGTGTTCGACGGACGTTCGCAGCTCATCGTCTACCACCACATGTGGTCCGACGGCGCGGAGTGGCAGTGCCCCGGCTGCACGGGTTTCACGTCGCAATTCACCCGCTTGGAGTTCCTGGACAACTACGACGCCCGCTTCGTCATCGTCACCAACGGGCCGATCGAGGAAGCCCTCGCCTACAAGCACAAGGTCGGCAACCGCATGGACTGGTACTCGTCATCGCAAAGCCCATTCGGCGCCGACATGGACGCACCGCCCGGCGGCGGCTTCGGGGTCAACGTGTTCCTGCGCGACGGCGACACCGTGTACCGCACGTGGCATACGAACGGGCGGGGCACCGAGCAACTCAGCCACTCGTTCGGGCTCATCGACATCCTGCCGTGGGGCCGCCAGGAGGAATGGCTCGATTCGCCTGAAGGCTGGCCGTCGCGCCCCACATACTCAGGGTGGCTCGACTCCCCCGCCATCGCAGCCGCCTACGGACCCGAGGACAACACATGAGCGTCACCGCCGAGCGTTACGCCGTCACCCGCACCATCGCCGCGACGCCGGCCGAGATCTTCGCCGTCCTCGCCAACCCGTCGCGTCACCAGAACACCGAACCCACCGACTGGGTCCGCGAAGCGGTTGACGGCGCGCCGATCACCGGGGCGGGACAGACGTTCGCGATGAACATGTATCTCCCTGCGGCCGGCGGCGACTACGTCACGCACAATCTGGTCAACGTCTTCGAGAAGGACCGTGCCATCGGTTGGATGCCGGGCATCCTGGACGACGCGGGCAACCACACCCCCGGCGGCTGGTTCTGGCGTTACGACCTCGCCCCGAATGGCGACCGCACGGACGTCACCCTGACTTACGACTGGAGCGGCACGTCGCAGGACTTCCGCGACCGCGTTGGCCAGATGCCCATCTTCGGTGAGGACTACCTCGACGCGTCGCTGGCTGCGCTCGAGCGATCGGTCGCAAGCTGATCGGTCAAAACCCAGTCACCGCAACCCATCTCCCGCCGCGAGCGCCGAGTTCGCGGGGACTCGCGGGATCTCGGCTGCGGGTAATGGCGGACAGAAGAAGTTCCCTTGCACGGCGTCGCAACCGTAGTCCCTGAGCCGTTGGGCCGTTGCGAGGTCTTCGACGCCTTCGGCCACGCTGGCGATGCCGAACGCGGATGCCAACTCGATCACCGAGCGTGCAATGGTGGCGGCGCGGTCGTCGTGCAGGATCGGCGCGATGAAATCATGGCCGAGCTTGACTTCATCAGCCGGCAACTCGCGCAGATACGTCAAAGTGGCGTAGCCGCTGCCGAAGTCGTCAATCGCTACCCGAATGCCGTTGTCACGTAACCGGTTCAGCACTGCGCGGGCCTGCACCAGGTCGGCCACCACCAAATCCTCGGTGATCTCGATGGTGAGCGAGCTGGGAGACATGGCGAACTGGCCGAGCACGGACATGATGCGGTCCGGCAGCGCGTCCTCGTCGAGGGAGGGCGCCGCGAGATTGATCGCGACGGCGATCGCCGCGCCGGCCTCGTGCCACGCGGCGGCGTCCGCCACGGCCCGGGAAAGCACCAGATCGGTGAGCGCATGCATCAACCCGTGCGCGCGCACCAGGGGTAAGAACTCATCGGGGCCCAGCACGCCAAACCGCGGATGCTGCCAGCGCACCAGCGCCTCTACTCCGCTCACGGAGCCGGTCAACGTGCTGAATTTCGGCTGGTACAACAGGGTCAGCGTGCCGTTCTCGATGGCGCGTCGCAGTTCGCCCAGCAGTTGCAATCGGGCGATGGCCCGGTCGGATGTGGGCGTGTTGCCAAGCTGAGCGCCCATCTCGGGTGTGAACGTCTGCACATTGGTCGCGCTCCCCAGGCGGGCCCAGGAGCGCGCCGCATCCGCCTGCTTGAGTAGATCGCCGGGTGTCAGCGGCGGGAGATCTGATTCGGCCGAGGCCATGCCGATGCTCAGGCGTACGTCCAGGCGATGATGGTCGATGTCGACGGGCTCCTCGAACGATCGCGCCACCCCGTTGGCGACCTGTATCGCCACGTCCGGACGGTCTTCGACCAAGATGGCGAATTCGTCACCGCTCATCCGCGCAATGGTGTGGCTGTCATCGACGTTGTGCTGGATCCGCTCGCCGACGCCGCGGAGCAGTTCGTCGCCCACGTCATAACCGAGCGTGTCGTTGACGAGCTTGAAATCGTCGACGCTCACCGTGAGTACGTTGACCGGCACGCTGTGCTGAACGTGTAGGCGCAGGGCGTGCGCCAACCGATCGTCGAAAAGCCGGTGATTCGCCAACCCGGTCAGCGGGTCGCGCAGGCTGGCATCGGATACCGCGGCAAGTAGCCGTTGCTTTCGCTCCAGCAGCAGTATGTGGCGGACCAGGGTGGTGACGAACAGCACCACACAAACCGAGAAGACGAACGCCTCACCCCGGTAAGCTGGCCAAAAGTGCACGGTGCCAACGACAATCGCCAGCATCACCGGAAGATAGGGCAGCCACAGCGACGCCCTGGACGAGGGCCGCGAAAATCCCAGATCGGGTTCGGGCCCCGGCCGAGAAGTGATTCCGGACAGCGCGACGAAGTACATGCCACCGGCCCACCCGAGGACGACGAGGTCATTGGGCCCCCGGTCGACGGAATCCCTGGCGACGTGCACCAGGCCGGCCAGCGCAATGAGGCCCCAGCCCAACATCATCAGCGTCGGGGAGAGCTTGCGGCCCGCCTCGGCCTTTTTGACAACGATGAATGTCAACGCAACGAGTCCGACGTACACGCCCGCGGCGGTGGCCAACAACACCCGCGGAACGGTCAGCGTCGTCTGCGATGCCTGCGCCGCGGGATCCAGCGGCAGAAGAATGAGTACGACCAACAGGGACGCGGTGATGAGGAGGCCGTCAACGAGCAGGCCGATCCCGAACCGGGCGTCGTCCCTACTGGGAATCGCGGCCGCGGTGGCCAACGCGCAGAGCGGCAAAATGAGGAACCCCAAGTTCGCCGCCGAGAGGTCCGATACCGGAAGTTCGCCTGCCAGCGCGACGTAACACCACACCGCTTGGCCCGCAGTCCAGCCGACCAAACCGGTGGACAGGACGGTCCACGCGAGGCGTTGCCGCCCCCGCGACCCGCGGGCGGCATAGACCGAACACGTGGTGGCGAACACGCCGGCAAGCAGAGAGCCCGCCGGCGCGAGTACCGCGCGGCCCGGGGCAGCCTTCCAGCCCAACAACGCCACCGCGAACGCGACGAGACCGACGGTTGCCAACACGACCACCACTTGTCGGCTTCGTGTCAGTGACAACAATTTCCCTTAATCTGTCGGGTGCGGCCCGCAAGCAGGATAAGGCACGCAGCAAGGTAGTTGAGAGAATTTACTCAGCCGTTTCTCGGTCGCCATGAGTTTTCTGGTCGCGCCGAATGCTGCACCGCCTCAGGGAGCGACTGGGCCCCGCAATGGGTCTAATTGCGTTGCACCTGCGGTGCATTCGATGCAGCGGCGCGCCGACACAGCGCCATCGGGCGAGTGCCGGGATGTCACGTGCACAGCGAAGGGGCGTCGCACACGTTGCCGGGGCAGTAGATCGAGTGCGCGGCGTCGACCATGGTTCCGACGTCCAACAACGTGACGCCCCGCGCGTTCAGGTGCGCGTGAACGTCGTCGGCGATCTGTTGTGGCGTCCAACCCCAGGTCAGGTCGTAGCAGATGAGGTGCGCCTCCCCGATGAGCGCCTCTTGCGTCTGCGGCGGCCAGCTGAGGCCGACGGCGCGCAGTTGAGCGAGGTATGCGTCGTCTTGGGGCGTGGCGGCGGCAATGGCCGCGCTACTGACCAAGCCGGCGCCGGCGATCATGGGTGCGGTAAGTGCCGCCAGCCAACGAGGTGAAGGCATGCGATTCACTCCCTTTCTGCGATGCCCCCCAATTTCTTGCGGACTCAACCACGTCGAAGAATAGCCAAAGTCCTCGGCGTCGGCTCGCGGTAATCGGATTGCGCTCCCCGCGGCGGCCAAGGGCCAGCCGATGGCGGGGGTGCGGTTTGGCTGTAGCGTGACGGCCGTGAAGTCCTCCCTGGTGTATTCCTCCGTCGCCGCCTGCGTTGCGGCGACCGTCCTGGCTATCGCCGCGTCGAGCAACGCAACCGCAGCCGGCTCGTGCCCGACCGCGCAGGCCCCGGCCGGTGGCACGCCCGACTGGACGTTGGCCGGCACCACCGGCAGCGTCGCGGTCACCGGGTCCACGGATACGACGGCTCCGCGCGTCGACGTCACCGCGCCGTTCGGCGTGACCCAGACGCAGGTGCATACGCTGCACGCCGGGAACGGGCCGGTGGTTCCCGCCGCGGCCCGGGTCTCGGTCTGCTACATGGGTGTCAATGGGCGTGACGGGTCGGTGTTCGACAACAGCTACGAACGCGGCGCCCCCGTCGACTTCCCGCTCACCGGAGTCGTGCCGGGCTTCCAGAAGGCCATCGCGGGACAAAACGTCGGATCGACCGTCGGCGTCGCGATGACTTCCGCGGACGGCTACCCCAACGGTCAGCCGAGCGCTGGGATCCGGCCGGGTGACTCGCTCGTGTTCGCGATCAAGATCCTCAGCGCGTCGAGCTAGCCGGAAGGCGCCAAATCGCTTGTCGCTCAACCGTTCAGCGGCGCAAACATCAGCGCGGGGTCGATCCCGAGTTGCTGTGCGACGTGGGACGCGTCCCAATACTCGCGCCAGTAACTGATCGCGCCGTCGCGCACTCCGAAGAACGCCGTGACGTAGAACGTCACGGCGACGCCGTTCATGGCGTTCACGTCGACGCGCTCGACGACGACGGTGTCACCGTCGGAAACGATGGTGCGGATCTCGCTGCCCTCGACCATCCCCGTCGAAAGCGTGTTGTGCTTCTCGAGTTCCGCGCGCGCCGCGTCGCGCCCGCGAACGACGGGTGAAAGCGGCACGTGGAGCTGCCAAACGAAGTCGTCGGCCATGAGCGCCGTCATCGCGTCGATATCCATGCTCTCGCCGTAAGCGGAATGGATAAAATCGACGACGATCTTTTCGTTGTCGTTCTTGGTTGCAACGCTTTTCGCCATCTGGTCGTCCTTCGAAGGTCATTGCGGTTCGCTATTCGTCGAACTGTAGATGGCCGCCGTTGGAATAGGCGCCGATATACGAATCGCTTAGCGCGGGCCCATGTAATCTGACCAGGACATGCCCCCAACCGCAGCCGCAACCCGCCGCCGCTTGTCGGCCGCGATGAAGGCGGGGTCGGCGGCGGAGCACACCGCCGCCGAACAGAGCGCGTTCGTCGCCGAACTACTCGCCGGCCGCGTCACCGCTCGCGGCTACTCCGAATACTTGCTGCGCCTGCGTGTGGTCTACGCCGCGCTCGAGGACGCCATCCGGGCCCGCCGCGAGGATCCCATGGTCGCCGCCGTGTACGACCCGACTTTGCAGCGTTCGGCCGCGATCGACGCCGACCTGGAGCACTGGCGACCCGGCGCCCCGCGGGAGGTCGACTCGCCAGCGGCCACGGCATACCGGGACCGGATCGCCGCCCTGACGTGGGGTGGCGCGCTGCTGGCCCACCACTACACGCGCTATCTCGGCGACCTGTCCGGCGGGCGGATCATCCGCAAGGCGCTAGATCGCACGTTTGACCTGCGCGGCGCCGGGCTCGCGTTCTACGAATTTCCCGTGCGGCCCAAGCCGTACAAGGACGCCTACCGGGCGCGGATCGATGCGCTGCCCACCGGCGCGGACGACATCGAGCGGATAGTCGACGAGGTCAAATTGGCCTTCGGCTTCAATCGCGCGTTACTCGACGAACTCGAAGGCCACATCCCGACGTCGCCTTGACTCTTGGTCACTCGCGCGGCGGCGGCCTAGATGGGCCCCGGCAGCTCGCCGAGTTCGGTCAGTTCCGCGTGGACTGAACCGATGGCCGCGCGATATTGGTCATCAGTCAGCGTTTTGTTGTAGTAGCGGTTCATGCGCAGCTGGTATTGCAGATCCCGCAATTGGCGGATGCGGTCCAGCTTGGCGGTGTCGGTTGCCGAAAATGTCAATTGCTCGGCGGTGATGCGGCCGGCCATGACTTGTTCGATGGGTGCGAGCCGGTAGCCGCAGCCTTCGAGGTACTCGAAGTACGGCTTGAGGTAGGGGCGGTCCCCAGCTCGCCAGTTGCCGTGGACGGCGTTCCACTCAAACGCGGCGAGCACCATGGCCAGGGTCACCATGGCCGGTCGGGCGTCGAAATCACCTGAAGATTCTAAGTTTTCGTATCGCGCCTCATCGGTCATCAACAGCTGGGCGGCCACATCCAGGCTGGCGGGGCAGTGCCGATCGGCCAAGTAGTGGAAGTTCCGGGCGATGAAGATCTCGGTCCCGGGCGGTGGCGCGGTCCGCGCGAGGACATTGGTGCGAATCCAGTCCCGCCGGGCTGTCGCGATCGCGCCCGCCCGTCGATTCAGCTCGTGCACCAGGGTCCAGTCCGTGTTGGCCTCTGCGGCGGCTTCGGATTGCAGCTTGGTCGGGTGGGCGCCGGTGTAAGTGGGCCCGGCGATCACTTCGCTGCGCGTCAGTGGGCGTGCCATGTCCCAGGTCAGGTAGCGGACATACACCTCAAGGTCCGGTACCTTCGCCCAGCGGGCCAGCTCGCCCAATGTTGTCTTACCGGGCATTAGCCTGCAGATGTGCGGTTCTTGGTTCAGGTCGTCGCGCGTGTAGATCGCGCCGAGGTCGCGTCGGCGGGCTACGTCTTCGGTGTTGACGTCCGCAACCCAGCCGGCCGCTCCGGCGATTCCGGGAACGTAGTGGGTAATTTCAACCAGCAGGTCGTCGACGGTGGCCGAATCGGGGAAGACCCAAAACTCTCGATGGGACTCGACGTCGTCGCCCATCGCGACGCTGCTGCGATTGAGCGTCACCTTTATCGGGTTCGTCATGGTCGGGATTATGTCCCGACGTCAGACGCAGGCGCCATTCACTACAGATTCAGCCCGGAGAACATGATTCGGCTGGGATCGTACTTCTGCCGCACGGCGGCCAGCCGCGACAGGTTCGAGCTGAAATACCTCGAGGCGGGTTGGTTCGCCTCGATGTAGTTCACGTATCCCCCCACCGAGTGCCCTTGCACGGCCTGGTGCGCGGTGTTGAGCCAGTTCGTCGCCGCCCCCGCGTCACCGGTCTCCACGTACCACTGCACCAACGCATACTGCCGGCGCCACGGGAAGGCGGTCGCCCCCGGCGCCACATCGGCGAGGGCGCCGTCGAGCGCATGCATGATCGCCAGCATGCGGCCCGCTCCACGGGGAAAGGCGTTGACGGCCTGGGCGATCCCCTGCGCGGTGGCCGCGTCGACGACGGGCAGCACGTCGGACCCGCCGACGTATCCGAGCGGTGCCGGGTTGAGGTTCCCCACGGCCAGATACCGCACCAGGTCCAGGTAGTTGAACGTGTGGTTCTCGGTCCCCGTCGGTTGCACGCCAACGGCTTTGGTGATGTTGGCCCCTACGCTGGCGCCCGACCCGACCGGGCAGGTGGCCATGATGCGGCAGTGCGTTCCCATCGGCTCCACGGTGGCGTCCGCCAACGCCCAGCTGTTCCGGTCGGCGGTGCGCAACCAGTTCTGCCAGCCAACCAACACCTGCGCCAACGCCTCCGGCGGGAAATTGAGGTTCACCACGTCGAGATCGGTGGTCGGGAACGTGGCGAAGGTCAGCGAGGTGGTCACGCCGAAGTTTCCGCCGCCGCCACCGCGCAACGCCCAGAACAGGTCCGGGTTGCTGGCGTTGGAGGCGGTCACCGCCTGCCCGCCGGGCAGCACGACCGAAGCCGACACCAGTTGGTCACAGAGCAGGCCCGCGTGGCGGGAGTTGGCCCCCAATCCCCCGCCCAGCGCGTGCCCTGACGCGCCGACCGACGGGCAGGTGCCCGTCGGGATGCCCCGGCCCGCGCCGGCCAGCGTCTGATGCATCGCATACAAGCTGGTCGCGGGCGCCACGGTGATGTTTCCGGTGGCGGCGTCGTAATTGATGCCCCCCGGCAGCTGGCGGAGGTCGAGCACCATGACGCCGTTCGCGGTCGAGGCGCCGATGTAGGAGTGCCCGCCGCTGCGCGGCGCCACCTTCAGGTTGTGGGCGGCGGCGAACGCCATGGCCTTCTGCACGTCCGCGGGCGACGTCGGGGTGACGATCGCGGCGGGCGTCGAGCCGTTGAAGTTGGTGTTGAACACCTGCTTGGCCGAACCGTAACCGCCGTTGTCGGGCAGCAGCACCTGCCCGCCGATCGCGGTGGACAGCCCCTCCCAGCCGGTGGGGTTGGGGGCGGCGGTGGCCCGCGCCGAGTCGAACACGGTGCCGGCGGCCAAGGCTCCGGCGGCGCCCCGCAGGAACGTCTGGCGGGACATCTCACGCGCCATCGCCGGGCTCCCGCGTCTGCCTCATGTCCGCATTGTCAAACGGGCGACAACGAAACCCGCGGTGCCCCATGCCCTGTGACCGGATCGAAACCGATACGAGCCGCCGCGGTGATGCGCTCCGCGGGACACGTCGACGCCTCGAACAGACACGCCACGTTCCGCCTCGTATTGTCTGCAGCATGGTCGCCGCATCCACGTCCACTCTCGGCGAGTTCACGCGGTAGGCGGGGTCGGGGCGCGTGGGTGCTCTTTTGGTGGCGCTTGCCGGCCTGGCGTTGCTCGATTCGTTGAACGTGCTCAATGTGGGCGTGGTATCCGCGGTCATCTTCGACAGCCGGTTGAGCCGGCGATCACCGATTCCGGGCGCGCTGAGCTACGTCGCGGGCGTGTTCGCCGTGACGACCACCTTCGGGCTTTGCACCGTGCTGGGTCTCAGCTTCTTGACCCATGTCGTCGGGTTTCACGTGACACCGGCCATCCGTTTCTGGGGCGAGCTGGTGCTCGGCCTGGTGCTGACCTGCCTGGCCTACTTTCCGTTGACCGCCCAATCAGCGGCTCCCGGTTGGGCATTGGCGGCGATGCGCGAGCGTCCCTGGCTGCTCGGTTTCCTCGGGCTGGCGGTCGGTAGTGGCCAGGCGCCCACGGCGATTCCCTATCTCACCGGCTTGGCCATGCTCGCCGCCCTGCATCCGCGGCCGCCGCTGTGGCCATTGGTCATCGTCGTCTATTGGGCGATCGCGCTTTCCCCGCCGCTATTGATCCTTGCCCTCTCGATGAGGAAGACCATGCGAGCCAAGCGCATTCAGCGTCGGCTGGTCCGCGCCCTCACCCGCTACGGCCCGATATCCGTGCGGCTGCTTTTCCTGGTCTTCGGAATCGGGCTGATGGCCGATGCGCTGGTCAATCACAGCGCGCTGTGGTGAGGCACAACCCTTTCTCACGTCTTGCCCAGCGAACCGGATTACCTTGGCGGATATGACCGATCGCCACGAACGCGCGCTGTCCTTCGGCTCGATTGCGGAGGACTACGACGGTTTCCGCCCGAGGCCTCCACAAGACGCGGTGGATTGGCTGCTGCCGACCCGGTGCGAGGTGGCAGTCGACCTGGGTGCGGGCACCGGGCTGTTCACCCGGGCGCTGCTCGGCAGGGCGACCGAGGTGATCGCCGTGGAACCCGACGCGCGCATGCGTGCGGTGTTCACCGGGCGGTCGCCCGAGGTGCGGGCCGTCGAGGGCACGGGTGAGTCGATCCCGCTCGAGGACGCGGCCGTCGACGCGGTGTTCGTCTCCTCCGCCTGGCACTGGATGGATCCTGAGCGCGCCGTCCCCGAGATCGGCCGGGTGCTGCGCGACAACGGGCGGTTCGGCCTGATTTGGACCAGTCGAGACCGTGAGGTGGATTGGGTCCGCGAACTGGACCTGCTTCCGGGCGAAGACACGCCCGATGCGGAATCCCCCGACCGCTTCCGCCGGCGCCACGAGAACGTCGTGCTTCCCGACCCGCAGATATTCCACAACGTTTCCCGCGAGACGTTCACGTTTGTGCGGGCCATGACCATCGACGATGTCGTCGCGATGGTCGGCACGTACAGCAGGGTGATCATCGCGTCCCCGGACGAGCGCGCCGCCCGACTGGCCAATGCCCGCGCCGCGTTGACCGAGCGCTTTTCCGGTGCGGAAGCGATCGACGTCCCGATGAAGTCCCGGTGCTGGCGCGCAGACCGGATGCCCCGCGGCGGCCGGTAGGCGTTAGCCGCTCAGGACTGCGGACCCTCCGACGGCGGCCAGACCGAACCCGGCGAGGCCTCGCCGGGCGAATCGTGTTCCCCACGGGCCAAAGGCACCCACCGCTCGCTGGGCGCGGGCTGCTTGGACGACGGGAAGTCCCGCAGCTTGCCCGACGGCTTGGCATCCCATTTGGCGAACGTCAGCGGAGTCTGCAGCCAGGCGTGCAGCAGGCAGTACGCCGCCTGCAGCGAATCCAGGTGGGTGCGCTCCCAGCCGTGGCTGCCGTCGAGCCCAAACCCGACAAGCGCTGCGCGTGTTCCCGCGCCCGCCTCGATCGCCGCGGCGGCGTCGGAGCGGTAGAACCGGAACACATCTCGCGCGCACGGGACGCCCTGCTCCTCGGCGAGCTTGCACAGCTTCCGGGTCAGGTGATAGTCGAACGGCCCGTGCAGATCGGCCATCGGGATGGTCACGCCGTCCTCGATGGAGTGCTGGCCCGGTGCGCACACCGCGTTGTCCACCGAGACCAACTCCGCGACGTCGGCGGGCAATCCGTGGCTGGCGCCGTGGCCAACCTCCTCGGTGATGGTGATCATGACCATGGTGCGGTGCGGCAGCACGATTTTCTGCTCGGCGAAGTTCTTGGCGAGCGCGAGCGCGATTGCGACGCCGGCCTTTCCATCAAGGTGCCGGGAGACGATGTAGCCGTCGGCGGTGAGTTCCGGGCTGGCGATGAACGCGACGAAGTCGCCGACCTGTAGGCCGAGGCGGATCAGGTCCTCCCGCGAGGACACCTTGCGGTCGACGCGGACCTCGACGTGTTCCCAGTCGGTGGGCTGCAGGTCGATCTCGTCGCCGAATGCGTGCCCGCTCGCCTTAAGCGGCAGGACGGTGCCCGTGATGAATTCGTCGGGGTCGTCGGAGAAGATGCGCACGCGGGCGCCGGCGGCGAACCGCGCCGAGAAGGTGCCGACCGGAATCACCTCGAGGCGGCCGTTGTCCTTGAGCCGGCGCACCATGCAACCGATCGTGTCGGCGTGCACCACGATCGCGCGGTCGATGGCCGCCGACTCTCCGGGGAGTTCGGCGGTCAGCGCCCCGCGCCGAGTCAGCTCGAACGGCACGCCGAAGCCATCAAAGATGTCGCCGATGAGCTGCATCACCGCGTCCGTCCGCCCCGCCGGACTCGGCGTTTGGAGCAGCGCGAGCAGCGTGTCGACCATCCATGTGCGGTCGGCTTCGGACATGGCCGCGCTTGTGCGCACGGTCCCTCCTCTCGAATCACCAGGGACCGGACCAACCTACCGCGTGGCCACCGTTGATCCACCCGCCCGGGCCAAATGCCCGCGTGCTCAGGGATTCACGTTGGGGCAGACCTGTTTGATCCAACCGGTGATCTGGTCCCTGTTGGCGTTCAGGTCGGGATCGTCGGGCCGCGCACCGCCGGTGGTGACGAAGTGCTCGATCGCGGCCTTCACGTTGTCGGGCGGGCCGTACTTCTCCAGCGTGTCGGCGTACTTGCGTGCCTTCTCGGGGTTATTGGCCACCATCAAGTTGTCTTTGGCGAACGAAATGTCCAGGCAGGTGGACTGATCCAACGGACCGCCTTGCGCGGCGGACGGCGACGGCGTCGTCGTCGACGGCGGCGGTGGGGACTGCGAACTCGAGGTCGGCGACGGGCTGGACGATGAATCCGAGGACGATGCGCCGTTCGAGCAACCCGCCGTGACGATCGCGATGGCGACGATCCCTGCACTCGTGATTCGGTCTAGCCTCATCGGAAGCTCCTCTGCTTCTTCAGGTGGTGTTTGCTGCATGCACCTTATCGGCAACTTGCCTCGCGCCGCCCTGCGAACAGTCCGAATCCGCATCGAGCGGCGTGCGGCGGCTCTGTTCGCGGTCGCGTACCGCCCGCTTTTGTTGCCCTGGGAAACCCTTGATCTGCGAATGTTTCACGATTGCCGGGCATCGCACGGGTGTCGTGGGCCACTCGGCGAGTCGCCGGCTTCCCCCAACCGCGCGGCTCACCCGACGGTTGCTGCAAAACTTCGCGGTGAACCGCGCGATTTGCTGCCACAGCGGTTATGCTTCCGTCCGGCTTCCGGCAGCGGATGCAATCACGAAGGGTGAGCAACATGCGCCAATTACCAGTCGCCGTCGCCTCCATCGCCGTCCTAGTCGCCGCATGCGGGGGCGGCAAAGAAAGCGGCTCCGGCTCGTCGACGACCTCGACGGCGCCCCCGGTCGCGCAGGCCGCCCTGTCGGGCTTGCTGCTCAGCTCGGCCGACCTCGACGCCGCGCTGGGCGTGACCGGATCGAAGAGCAAGGAAAAGAGCGACAAGCTCAAGGACGACGCCGCCAAGCAGCCGTGGCCCGCGGGCTGGAAATTCCCCGACGACTGCGTCTACGCGTTCGGCCCGGGGCAGGCTCCCGTGTATGCCGGCAGCGGCTATACCGCGGTCAGCGGTGACGACGAGGTCGCTTCCCTGCCCCCCAATTCGAACGAACCGGACCCCGAGGTCGAACAGGTGCTGGTGTTGTTCCCGACCGCGAAGGAGGCCGGCGCCTTCTTCGCCCAGTCGGCCCAGCGCTGGCCCGCCTGCGCCAACCGGCAATTCACCACGCCGGCCGGGCAGGACACCCCCGAGACGGGTTGGCAGGTGGGACCGGTCACCAACTCAAACGGAACGTTGAGCACCACCCTGACCATGACGATGCGCGACAACGGCAACGTGCTGCTCACGATTACCGCCCAGCGGGCGCTGACGGTGCGCAACAACGTTGCGATCGATGTCAGCGCGCTCCGCAAGGACCCGACGGACTCCGCCGTCAAGCTCGCCGGTCAGCTCGCCGGCAGAGTCGACAAGCAGTGAGCGATATCGCCTAGGAGGCGGACGCCAATTCCGCGATGAGATCCGCGAGGGCGAGGATCCGTTCCGCGTTGCGGACGTGCAGGCTTTCGATCATGCGACCGTCCACCGTGATGACGCTGGTCCCCGCGGCGCGGGCCTCTTCGTAGGCCGCGACCACCTTGCGGGCGTCGGCGACGTCTTGCTGCGACGGACCGAACAGGTCGTTGGCCGGGCCGATCTGGGATGGATGGATCAAAGTCTTGCCGTCGAAACCCATTTCGCGGCCCTGCCGCGCTTCCGCCTGGAAGCCGTCTTTGTCTGTGATGTCGTTGAAGACCCCGTCCAGGATCACCTTGCCGGCTGCCCTGGCCCCCAGCACCGCCAACGACAACGCGGCCAGCACCGGCGCTCGGCCAGGCACGTGTAAACCGTGCAGGTCGTTCACCAGGTCGTTGGTGCCGACCACCAACGCGGCCAACCGGTCACTGGCCGAGGCGATCTCCTCGGCCCTCAGGAAGGACCTCGGCGTTTCGATCATCACCCACACCCGCAACGACTCCGGCGCACCGAGCCCGTCGAGCGCGGCGGCCAGGGCCCGAACCTGCTCGCCCGACTCGACTTTCGGGACCAACACTCCGTGGGCGGCCGAACCGGCCACCGCCGCCAAGTCCGCGTCGTGCCACTCGGTGTCCAGGCCGTTGATGCGCACCACGACCTCGCGGGGCCGGTAGCCATCCGCCGCGATCGCGTCGCAGACGGCGGCCCTGGCGTCGGCTTTGGCGTCGGGCCCGACCGCATCCTCGAGGTCGAGAATCACCACGTCCGCGGGCAACGACTTTCCCTTCTCCAACGCTCGCGGCTTGTTGCCGGGCAGGTAGAGGGCGGAGCGTCGCGGGCGCAGGGTCGGTGCCAAGTGAATCGCTTCCTGTCGTCTAGCAGAGCGGGCGCGTGGTGCGCGGCATAGGCAGAAAGTACCCTTCGGTCTTGGCGGTGTGGTCGCGCAGGCGATCGGCGGCGAAACAGGAGGGAGCGAGAAAGTGTCATCACTTGGTTCTGCGCGCACCGAGGGCGACAGCTGGGATTTGGCGTCCAGCGTGGGGGCGACCGCGACCATGGTCGCCGCGTCCCGAGCGCTGGCCTCCCGCGGGCCGGACCCGCTGCTCGACGACCGGTTCGCCGAGCCGTTGGTTCGCGCGGTCGGGCACCCCTTCTTCGTCCGCATGCTGGACGGCCAGATCCCGCTCGACAGCGACGACATGCCCCTGACCGTGCAGCAACGCCGCGAGCAGATCGCCGTGCGCACCAAGTTTTTCGACGACTTCCTCACGTCCGCGACCAGCACCGGGATCCGCCAGGCTGTCATCTTGGCCGCCGGCCTTGACGCCCGGGCCTACCGGTTGGACTGGACCGCGGGCACGGTGGTTTACGAGGTGGATCAGCCCGAGGTCATCGCCTTCAAGGGCGACACACTGGCCCGGATGGGTGCCGAACCGACCGCCGAACGCCGGACCGTGGGCATAGACCTGCGTGAGGATTGGCCAACCGCATTGCGGGACAAGGGCTTTGATACCGCAGCGCCCACGGCGTGGATCGCCGAAGGCCTGTTGCCCTACCTGCCGCCGCAGGCCCAGGACCGGCTGCTGGACAGCATTACCGCGCTCAGCGCGCCGGGCAGCCGGCTGGCCACCGAGAACATCACCGACATGGGCGTGTTCAGCGACGAGCGCGCGCGGGCGATGCGCACGGCGTGGCGCAAGCACGGACTCGACATCGATGTCGCCGAACTGGTGTGGCAGGGGGAACGCCAGCCCGCCGGAGAGCACCTGGCCGCCACCGGGTGGGCCGTCACCCGCTACCCCACCGAGGAGCTATACGCCGATTACGGCTTCGTCGTCCCCGACAACGAGATTCTTCGGCAGTTCCGGCACGCCATCACCTACGTCAGCGCCAAACTCGGCTGAGCGCGCCCTCAGCCGTCGTTGGGTTTGGCCTCGCGCCACTCCCGCTCGAACGGCAACCGCCACGCGTTGGGGGCGATCAACTGATGAATGGCGTTGGGTCCCCAGGTGCCCGGCTGATACAGCTTCGCCGGCGGCGGGTCGTCGAGCAGGTCCTGCGAACGCTCCCATAGCGATTCGATGCCCTCCGCGGTGTTGAACAGGGTGTGATCGCCGCGCATCGCATCGAGGATGAGCCGCTCGTACGCCTCCAGCACGTCCACCACGGTGTCGATCTCCTGCGAGGAGAACTGCATGGACAGCTTGTCCAGCTTCATGCCCGGTCCGGGCCGCTTGCCGTAGAAGGACAACGAGACTTTCGAGTTGTCGGCGAGGTCGAAGGTGAGGTGGTCGGGCCCCTGGGTGCCCACCCCCGAGCCGGGCGGAAACATCGTCCGCGGGGCCTCTTTGAAGGCGATCGAGATGATGCGGATGCCCTCGGCCATCTTCTTGCCGGTGCGAAGGTAGATGGGCACGCCCGCCCACCGCCAGTTGTCGATGCCGACCTTGAGAGCGATGAACGTCTCGGTGTCGGAATCCTTCGCCACGCCCTTCTCGTCGCGGTAGCCGATGTACTGCCCGCGCACCACGTTCGAGGGCTTCACCGGCAGCATCGACCGGAACACCTTGTTCTTTTCTTCACTGATCGCGAAGGGCTCGAGCGCCGTCGGTGGCTCCATGACGACGAACGCCATCACCTGGAACAGGTGGGTCACCACCATGTCCTTGTAGGCGCCCGTTTCCTCGTAGAAGTTCGCCCGCTCATCCAGGCCCAGCGCCTCGGGGATGTCGATCTGAATGTGGTCGATGAAGTTGCGGTTCCAGATCGGCTCGAACAGGCCGTTGGCGAAGCGGAACGCCAGGATGTTCTGCGCGGCCTCCTTGCCCAGGAAGTGGTCGATGCGGAAAATCTGGGATTCCTCGAAGGTTTCGTGCACGAAGTCGTTGAGCGCCACCGCGCTGGCCAGGTCGGTTCCGAACGGCTTCTCCATCACCACGCGCGAGCGCTCGACGAGCTTGGCGTCCCGCAGCATGGTGATGACTTCGCGCGCGGCCTTCGGCGGCACCGACAGGTAATGCAACCGCCTGACGTTGGGACCCAGGTTGGCTTCGGCTTCGGAAACCGCCTCGGCCAGCGCCTCCGGTCCCTCGCCCTGCGGAACGTAGGTGATGATCTTGGCGAAGTTGGCCCACTGCTCGGACGTGAGCTTGTGGCTGCCGAACGAATCGATCGCGTCCTTAGCGATCTCGCGGAAGTCGTCGTCACTCAGGTCTTCCAGCGACGTCGCGACGATCTGGATGTCGGGCGCGAGTTCGGACTGGTCCAGGTACGCCAGCCCGGGGAGCAACTTGCGTTTCGCCAGATCTCCCGTCGCGCCGAACAGGACGATGACATGGGGGTCCAGCGGGTCGGTGTCGTGGCGGCGCCGCCGTTGATCCGGCGCCGGGTAAGAGATGGTCTGCGGTTTCTTGTCTGCCACTCTTGCGATACTTCCACCGACGCGGCGCAATGTCGCGTCCGTCACGTCTAGCTCGGACAACTTGGCCCTTTGCCGCCACCAACCAACGATTTCGGTTACCGCGCGGCTGACGGGGTACTGGGTACCGACGGGGCGGTACCCAACCAGAGTCGATGGAAAGCGATATGACGAATCCCGACAAAGACCTACGCGGGCACTCTCAGGAGCTGGAGGACATCGTCGACCAGCTCGAGGAAAAGGTCGCCGACGACCGGGAGGCTGAAGGGGTGGCCGGCAAGCCCAGCGACCGGGAACGCACCCCCACCCGCGGCACCGGCGACGAACCGCCCGACTAGGAGTTAACCGCCGAACCACGCGGTGAGGGCGCTGCGAAGGCCGGAGTCGCCGGAGTCTTCCACCCAGGCCACATGTCCGTCCGGCCGGATCAACACGGCATCGGGAGCCGCGACCGCACCAACAGCCGGAAGTTCCCAACCACCGGCACATTTCGCGTCGATCAGCGCGAGCCGCTGTGCCCAGGGCGTGATGTCGAATCGACCCGGTTCGCCGAGGTTGAGCAGCACCGGGCGGGCCTGGTGCAGGAGCACGTAGACGCGCCGCGGGCCGTCGGCGGTCACCAGGTCGAGGTCGGGTATGCGGCGTCCGAGCAGCGGGTGCCCGTCGCCAAGGTCGTAGCGGATGTCCAGTCCCGACATCATCGCGGCGAACCGCTTGCGCGGTTCCTCCATGGCCAGCAGCTCGGTCACGGTGTCGCGCAGGGCCTTGGTGCGGTCGTCCGGGCGTAGCAGCGCCATCTGCGCGACGGCGTTGCGCAGCACGCGCGCGGCGACCGGGTGGCGCTCGGTGTGATAGGTGTCGAGCAGGCCGTCGGGCGAGAGCCCGTTGACCACCTGGCCCAGCTTCCATCCCAGGTTGACCGCGTCCTGAACACCTGTGTTCAGACCCTGCCCGCCCACCGGGTGATGGACATGGGCGGCGTCACCGGCCAGCAGGATGCGCCCATCGCGGTAGGCCGCGGCCTGCCGCGCCGCGTCGGTGAACCTGGAAAGCCAAGCGGGACTGTGAATCCCGTAGTCGGTTCCGTAGACGGCGACAAGCGCCGCACGCAGCTCGCGCAGCGTCGGTTCGCTGCTGGGACCGAGGCTGCGCTCGGTGACCATGACGCGCACAGCCCCGCCGTCCTCGGGGGCGGCCATGGAATGCACGCCGAGCGCGTCGTGGTGGATTCCCCACCTCGGGGAATCGTCTGCCCCTAAATCCATTTCGACCTCGGCGAGCAGGTAGCTGGTGGTGGGCTCCCATCCGGGGAAATCGATGCCGGCGGCTTTGCGGACCACGCTGCGCCCGCCGTCGCAGCCGACGAGGTATCCCGCACGCAGCGAGCGGCCATCGGACAACGCGACGTCCACGCCTGCGCCGGATTGGGCGACGCCCGTCACCTCATGCCCGCGATAGAACCGCACCCCGAGCTCGCTCACCCAGTCGGCGAGTATGCGCTCGATCTCGTTCTGCCACAACGCCAGACCGTAGGGGTGCCGGGTGGGAAAGTCGCTGATGTCCAGACGGATCTGCGAGAACCCGGCGACCTGGGCGACCTGGCCCCGGGCGAGAAACCGGTCGGCGATCCCGCGCTGATCCAGGACCTCGATGGTGCGCGCGTGCAGACCCCCCGCGCGGGCGCCGACCAGGCTTTGGTCGACGCGCCGTTCGACGACGGCCACGTCGGCGCCCGCCAAGGCCAGTTCACCGGCCAGCATCAGCCCCGTCGGGCCCCCTCCTGCAACCAGCACCGCATGGTCGACGTTCCTGCTTGACAACTCTTCAACCCCCAGACAAGTGCGAAAATCGGCTTCGGCCAGCGATTGTGCGGCATCACCCCGCCCTTGCGGCAAGCCCCCCGGTGCGCTATAGGTTGAGAGTGGGAGGGCAATAATTCGCTTAGCGGTCCCGCAGCGCGTCGATGGCGCGGTAGATCCGCTGTTCGCTCACCGGCCGTGGGGTGCCCAATTGCTGGGCCCACAGGCTCACCCGCAATTCCTCGATCTGCCAGGCGATGTCGCGGATGTCGTTCGCCGCCGGTGGCGGCGTGGCCGCCAGTTCGTCGTAGGCCCGCTGCACCGCGTGGACCCGCTGCATCCGGTCGCGGTCGGCCGCTATCGCGTGCGGAAGCCGGTCAAGGCGCTGCCGGATGGCGGTCAGGTAGCGGGTGAGGTCGGCCAGGCGCGGGCGCCCGGTGACGGTGACGAACCCCGGCGGCAAAAGCCGCTCCAGCTGGGCGCGGATGTCGGCGATCGCGTCGGCCTGCGCGGGCGGCGGCTGTCCCGGTAGCAGCAGGTGCACCTGCTGCGCCGCGGCCAGCACCCGCTCCACGCGGCCCACGATGTCGACGGTCGTCGACACCAACGCCTTGCCGACCCGGTCGCACAACGCCCTGAACTCGTCGCGGGTCCACACGGGTCCGGTCATCAACGCGTCGGTCGCGGCGTCGGCGCAGTCTTCGAGCAGCGCGGTCAGGGAGCCGTCGGGGTTGGCGCCGAGCGCCAGCCGCGAACGTGGGCTCAGTTGTCGCTCAATCGATTTGACCGGTGACGCCACGCTCAGCCGCACCAATCGGCGAATGCCGGGCCCCGACAGGGCGTCCCGCTCTTCCGACGTCGCAAATACCCGAAGGTCGACCGCGCCGCCCGCGTCGACGAGACCGGGAAAGCCGCGCACCGCGCGTCCGTCGACCGTCCGCTCGACGGTGCGCGGCAGCGCGTCCAGCTCGTCGGGCCAGGCGCGCAGGCCCGTCCGCTCCAGTTCGGCGGCGACCGCCCGCGCGACGGCCCGGCGAGCCGGGCCGGCCAGCCGTTGCTGGAGCGCCGCCAGGTCCTTGCCGCGCGCGACCTCGGTGCCGTCGCCGGATTCGACCGCGAAGGTCACCCGCAGATGCGCCGGCAGCTTCTCCAGGTCGAAGGCGTCGACGGGCACCAATATGCCGCTGCGACGGCGCAATTCGCGCTGCAGCGCCGGCAGCAGCGGCTCACCCGCCGGATCGATCCCACCCAGCACGGCGCGGGCGGCGTCGGGGGCGGGAACGAAGTTGCGGCGCAAGTCCTTTGGCAGTGAGCGGATGAGGGCGGTCACCAGCTCCTCGCGCAGCGCCGGCACCTGCCAGGCGAACTCGTCGCCACCCAGCCGCGCGAGCACGTCGATCGGCACGTGCACCGTGACACCGTCGTCGGCGGCGCCCGGCTCGAACCGGTAGGTCAGGGGCAGGGTGACATCGCCGGAATGCCAGGCCGTCGGCCGCTCGGCGTCGGCTGTGTCGCCGGTGCGCAACAGGTCGTCGCGGGTGAACGTCAGCAGTTGCGGGGTCTTGTGCCGCTGCTTGCGCCACCACGCGTCGAAGTGCCGCGCGGAGACGACATCTCCGGGGATGCGCGCGTCGTAGAACGCGTACACCTCGTCGTCGCCGACGAGCAGGTCGCGGCGGCGGGCCCGCTCCTGAAGTTCCTCGAGCTCTGCCCGCAGCCGCGCGTTGTCGCGGAAGAAGTGATGGCGGGTCTGCCAGTCTCCCTCCCCCAGCGCGTGCCGGATGAACAGTTCGCGCGCCACCGCCGGCTCCACCCCGGCGTATCCGACGCGGCGGCGCGCCACCAGTGGCAGCCCGTACAGCGTCACCCGCTCGTAGGCCATCACCTCGCCGCGCTTGGCGTCCCAATGCGGTTCGCTGTGGGTGCGCTGCACCAGGTCGCCCGCGACCCGTTCGACAACCTCCGGCTGGATACGCGCGGCGCTGCGCCCGAACAGGCGGCTGGTTTCGACCAGCTCGGCCACGACCACCCACCGCGGCGGCCGCTTGGTCAGCACCGAGCCCGGCGCCAGCACGAAGCGGGAGTTACGGGCGCCCAGATACTCGCGGCCGTCCTCGCGGCGCATGCCCACATGCGACAGCAACCCAGCCAGCAGCGCCGCGTGCACGCGGGCCGGATCGGCCGGTTCGTCGGACTCGATCGCGCCCAGGTCGCGCGCGATGCTGCGCAGCTGCCCGACCAGGTCCTGCCACTCGCGGATGCGAAGATAGTGCAGGAACTCCTCCCGGCACATCCGTCGAAAGCCGTTGCCCGACAGCCTGTTGCGTTGCTCCCGCAGGTAGCGCCAGAGGTTGAGATACGACAGGAAGTCGGAGTTCTCATCGGCGAATCGGGCGTGCTTCTGACGAGCGGCCTCCTCGCGGTCGGCCGGCCGTTCCCGCGGGTCGTGGATGGTCAGCGCTGCGGCCAGCACCAGGACCTCCCGCACGCAGCCCTCGGTTTCGGCTGCCAGGATCATCCGGCCCAGCCGGGGGTCGACCGGCAGCCGCGCCAGGTGGCGGCCGAGCTCGGTGATCGCCCCGTGGGCATCGAACGCCCCCAGCTCCTGCAGCAACTGCACCCCGTCGCGGATGCTGCGCCGGTCCGGCGGGTCGAGGAATGGGAAGTTCTCCACCTCGCCCAGCCGCAGCGCCGCCATCTGCAACAGCACGGCGGCGAGGTTGGTCCGCAGGATCTCGGGCTCGGTGTAGCGCGGGCGGGCCGCGAAATCCTGCTCGGAGTACAGGCGAATGCACACACCGGCGGCGACCCGGCCGCAGCGGCCCGCGCGTTGCGCGGCGGACGCCTGCGAGATCGGTTCGATCGGCAACCGCTGCACCTTCAAACGGCGGCTGTAACGCGAGATGCGGGCGTTGCCGGGGTCGACGACGTAGCGAATGCCGGGCACCGTCAGCGACGTCTCGGCGACGTTCGTCGCCAGCACCACCCGGCGCCCGGTGTGCGGTGCGAACACTTTCTGCTGCTCGGCGGTCGGCAACCGGGCGTACAGCGGAAGCACCTCGGTGTAGCCTGGTCCGGCCGTCAAGAAATTCAAAGCCTCTGCGGTGTCCCGGATTTCGCGTTCTCCGGAGAGGAACACCAGCACGTCCCCGGGCGGCTCGGCCTCGAGTTCTGCGATCGCGTCGACGATCGCCTCGACCTCGTCGCGGGTTTCGGTGCGGACGATCTCGTGGTCGGGGTCGTCGGGGTCCTCCTCGGCACCGCTCACGACGGGAAGTTCCAACGGCCGGTAGCGGATCTGCACCGGGTACGTCCGCCCGGACACCTCGATGATCGGCGCGCCGCCGAAGTGGTCCGAGAACCGTTGCGGCTCGATGGTTGCCGAGGTGATGATCACCTTCAGCTCGGGGCGGCGCGGCAGCAGTTCGCGCAGGTAGCCCAGCAAGAAGTCGATGTTCAGGCTGCGCTCGTGCGCCTCGTCGAGGATCAGCGTGTCGTAGCGCAGCAGGCGGCGGTCGCGCTGAATCTCGGCGAGCAGGATGCCGTCGGTCATCAGCTTGATCAGCGTGCGGTCGCTGACCTGATCGGTGAAACGGACACTGTAGCCGACGGTTTCACCGAGGGGGCCACCCAATTCGTCGGCGATGCGCTGCGCGACCGTGCGTGCGGCCAGCCGCCGGGGCTGGGTGTGCCCGATGGTTCCGCGGACGCCCCGGCCGGCGTCGAGACAGATCTTGGGCAGTTGGGTGGTTTTCCCCGAACCGGTTTCGCCGGCGACGACGACGACCTGGTTGGCCCGCACGGCGTCGGCGATCTCCTGGCGCCGCTCGCTCACCGGCAGGTCGGGGTAGGCGATGGCCGGCACGGCGGCGTGCCGCGCGGCGACGAGCGCTTCGGCCCTCGCGATCTGCTCCGCGAGCTGGCGCAGTTGGTCTGGTTTCGCGCCGCGGAGGTTTTTCAGGCGCCTGCCGAGGCGGGACGCGTCGCGGATGGTCAGACCGTCA
Organism: Mycobacterium sp. UM_11; assembly: GCF_001414075.1. Taxonomy (NCBI): domain Bacteria; kingdom Bacillati; phylum Actinomycetota; class Actinomycetes; order Mycobacteriales; family Mycobacteriaceae; genus Mycobacterium; species Mycobacterium sp. UM_11. The sequence goes on from NZ_LATC01000004.1 coordinate 83,702, forward strand.
AGGCGGCTGCGCAGATCCGCGACGGACAGTTTGGGCACTTTGGCCAGGATAGGCGTGCCGTCGACGACGTCCGCCGCCCTAGGGTGAACCCATGAGCCTCGTCACCTATGAGCTGGACGACCACGTCGCCACCATCACCCTCAACCGCCCCGAGGCTCGCAACGCCATCAACGGCGCCCTGCGCCAGGATCTGAACGCGGCCTGGGATCGCTTCCGCGACGACCTGGACGCTTGGGTCGGGATCCTGACGGCCAACGGCAGCGTCTTCTGCGCCGGCGGTGACCTCAAGGACGGCGAGGGCTCGGTCGGCACCTTCGGCGGCACGTTCTGGGAGAAGCCGACGATCAACTCCTTCGAATCCGGGATGGAGCTGTTCAAGCCGACCATCGCCGCCGTGCACGGGCCCTGCATCGGCTACGGGGTGACCGGGGTACTGTTCTGCGATTTCGTCATCGCCAGCACCGAGGCCACGTTCTGCTTTCCCGAGGTCGCGATCGGGGTGCCGACCATCGTCGGGGCCATCCGGCTTCCGCAGCGGGTGGGCTGGGCGAACGCTATGGAGCTGCTCCTGACCGGCAAGCCGATGAGTGCCGAGCGGGCAAAGGAGGTCGGTCTGGTGTGGCGGCTGGTGGAACCCGATCAGCTGCAGGCCGAGGCCAAGGCGTGGGCCCGCACGCTCACCGAGGCGGCCCCCTTGGCCCAACGGGCCACCAAGGAGGTGGCGTGGCGAACCGCGGACATGGGCTGGATCGAGTCGGTCCGCTTCGGCGAGACCATGCGCAAGGTGGCCGGCGCGACCGAGGACGTCGGCGAGGGGCTACGGGCGTGGGCCGAAAAGCGCAAGCCGCAGTGGCGCGGCCGTTAGTTGCGCGGTGGCCTTGACCGGTCGGGCGGGTGAGCGATTGCGGGCCGAGCTGGCGCGGATCCTTGACGGCGGCGGGCGCGGGGCCGACCACGCCGCGCGCGCCCTCGGGGACGGGCCGGTCGGGCAGCGGCTGGAATCGGCGATCCGTGCGCTGGCCGGGCAGCGCGGCCGGCGCAGCAGCATCTGCCCGTCGGACGCCGCCCGGGCTGTGGGCGGCGACGACTGGCGCGCGTTGATGGCCGACGCCCGGCAGGTCGCCCGGGACCTGGCCAACGCGGGCGACGTCCACATCACGCAGCGCGGCGCCGTCGTCGACCCCGACGCTGAGTGGGCCGGACCCATCCGCATCCGAACCACCTCGGATTGACCTGTGCGGCAAGCCGACTCGGCCGTGCCCGCACGGGTACCTGCCCGCCGGGACGGGCGTGGCCGGTGATGTGACAGGATTTCGGCATGAGTTCACGCAGACTTGCTCGCATTGTGGGTGTTTCGGTGGCGACGACGTGGGCGGCCTTGAGCAGCCCGCTCTGGGGGGCGTCGGCCCTGCCCACCGCCGGCGCCGATGCCTGCGCCGACGTGTCGGTGGTCTTCGCCCGCGGCACCCACCAGGAGCCCGGGCTGGGCAACATCGGCCAGGCCTTCGTGGACTCGCTCACCTCGCAACTCGGCGGGAAGTCCGTCGACGTCTATGCGGTCAACTACCCGGCCAACGACGACTACCACAACAGCGCGAACGCCGGGTCGAACGACGCGAGCACTCACATCCAAGACACCGTCGCCAGCTGCCCGAACTCGAGGATCGTGCTCGGCGGATACTCCCAGGGCTCGACGGTGATCGACTTGGCGACCAACGCGATGCCTCCGTCGGTCGCCGATCACGTCGCCGCCGTCGCCCTCTTCGGCGAGCCCAGCAGCGGGTTTTCGTCCATGCTGTGGGGCGGTCAACCGCTACCGACCATCAGCCCGGCCTATGGTTCCAAGGTGATCAGCCTGTGCGCCCCGGACGATCCGATCTGCTCCCCGGGCGGCAACATCATGGCGCACGTCTCCTACATCGACGCGGGAATGACCGCGCAGGCGGCGACGTTCGCGGCCAACAAGGTCAACCAGGCCGCGGCGCCGCGCGCCTGACGCGTCAGTCGTCCTGCCGCTGTTGCTTCTCGGCGGCCGCCAGTTGGGCGACCCGGTCCGCTTCGGAGCGCCTCTCGGCGGCGTCGCCCAGCTTGTCCTCGGCCTCGTCGATTTCCGCGGCCGCGGCCTTGGCGGCGGCCTTCTCGGCCGCCTTGGTCCGGGTCTCCACCTGGCGCTTGGCTGATTCGACCGTCTGCTTTTGCCGGTCAGCCGCCTCGTCGGCGCGCCGCTTCGCCGCGGCGCTCTGCTGGTTGGCCGCCTGCGCCGCTTCGCGTTTGCGTTGCTCGGCGGTGGTGCGCGCCTCTTTGATCTCCTGTTGCGTCGCCGCCTGAGCCTCCTGGCGGTCCTCGATCGCCTGGTCTCGGGCGCCCCGCAGCTTCGCGTCGGCCTGCTCGCGGCGGGCCGCGGCCTTCGCGTCCAGTTGGGCGGCGCGGCCCAGCGCGTCGCTGCGCTGGACGAGCGCGGTCCCCCGCTCGACGAGCTGCGGGTCGTCGAGCGCATTGCCGACGGTGGTGTCCAGCAGGCCAAGCGAGCGCTCGAAGATCAGGCGCGCGGACGCCTCGCTGGGGATCCGGGTGACCACCCGGTCCTCGATGACCTGCAACGGGAAACGGGCCAGTTGGTAGTGAAACCGCAGAACGGCCAACGGGACTTCGGATATCTTCATCAACTTCTCCTGTCTGTGGGCCGCCGTCAGGGCAGGTCGGCGTCGTTGGTCACGTTCTGGGCCTGGCGTCGAAGACGGTCGGCCTCCGACTCCTCGTTCCGGGCGACCTGCACGGAGCTCTGGTGCTCGGCGGCGGCGTCGACGATGTCCTCGGACGCGTCGCGGATTTCGGCCCGCTCCTCGGCCTTCGCCCGCTGCATCTCGTGCTGCGCGTCCAGCTCGGCCCGGGTCTTCTCGGCGGTCGCGCGCTGCCGCGCGGCCTGCTCGGCGGCGCGCTCGGAAGCCGCCGCTTGGGCTTCGATCGATTCCTCGGCCGTGACGGCTTGCGCGTTGGCGGCGACCCGCTGCCGGGCGCCTTCCGCCTTGGCCTGGGCCGCATCGTCTTGCGCGCGTTCGGCCTGGGCCTCGGCGACGGCCTCCATGGCGTTGGCTTCCTTGCGCTCGTGCGCCTGGGTCTGTTCGAGTTGCCCCTCGGCGGTCAGTGATTCGTTGCCGGTGACGGCCCCGAAGACCTCTTTGGCTTTGCCCTTGACCGAATCGATCAGGCCCCGTCGCGCTTCGTCGGCTTTGTTGTGCTCGCTCATCGAAAGTCTCCTTGCGGCGTTAGCCAAGAATTGCGTTCGTTCGTTGGTGTCACGGTCAGTGGTTCCACCGATGCGGCCGATCAAACACGCGTGTGATCTGCGTCACCCGCTTCTGGTGCGCCGCGATGAGGCCGTCGGTTGGTGAATTATCAACAGCTGCAAGGGAAGTCACCGATCGCAACCGAGACGGCATCACGGCCGACGGCGTGTGGGGCGTGCGGAGCCCGATCGGCTACCGTCGACGGTATGTCCAAAGTCTCCGGTAACGACCCGATCGACGACGTCGCCCCGGGCGACATCATCAGCGTGAACCGCGGCTCTGGTGACCGGCCCTACAAGGTGGTGTTCAAAGACGCCACCGACGGCGGCTACCGCATCACGTTCGAAGGTGACGGCGGGGAGACCTTCCAGCTCGACCTGGCCGCGGGCACCACGGTCACGAGGGCGCTCGCGTCGAAGTGGGAATCTGCGCAAAGCCCCACCCCGCAGGCCGAAGCGTAGGGCGCCCGTCCCCGCACCGCCCTGCCGATTGGCGACGCGATCGCCGGTGCGCGATTTGCGGCGGTCCGTTTGGGCGCGTGCTGGGCGGGAATGCAGCCGCAACGGACCGAGTGGCGATGCGGCTCGGTGGAAAGCGCCGCTGCCGCCCGGAAGCCCACGAAAGGACCGGTGCCGACGATGACCGCGCAACCCCCCAATCCGGACCCCCTACGAACGCCCGGGCTCGAGCCGGGTGGTGGCACCGCGCCGGGGACCACTCCCCCCGCCGCGGCGCAGACCTCGGGCGTGGCAGGGCATCAACCACCCGCGACCCGGCGATTCACCCCCAGCTCAATGCTCACGGTGATCGCCGTGTGCGTCTTCGCCGTGGTGTTCCTCGCGGTGGCGGTGCTACTCGTCATGAAAATGGTTGGGGCGCACTAACATGGCCGGATTCTCTTCGACCGTGAACGCCGACGATATCCGGCGGTTGTTGGACTGCCCGGACGAGCAGGCCGCGCTGGTCGCGATCGAGGGCCGCATCGACGTCGCTTCGCCGGCGCAGTTGGAAAGCCCGGATTACCGCGGCGCCCTGCAGATCGCCACGCGCCAGGAGGTGCTGCAGCGCACCGGCGGTGCGCAGCTCTCGGAACGCGAACTGGCCGAGCAGGCCGAGGAACTCGACACGGCATTCCGCAATCTGGGCGCCTGACCTACCCCCCGGGTGCGCGAATCCTCGCGAACCCTGTAGCGGGCGACCGCGGCGAAGTAATCTGCCCGCTAAGGGGCTAATCGCCGGGCGGAAGGTCGGAACATGCGGCTGGTCGTGGATCTCAACAAGTGCCAGGGCTATGCGCAATGCGTCCCGCTGGCGCCCGACGTGCTGCAACTCGTCGGCGAAGAAGCGCTGGCCTACGATCCCAATCCTGACGACTCCCAGCGACAGCGGGTGTTGCGCGCCGCGGCTTCCTGCCCCGTCCAGGCGATCATCCTCGAAGTGGACCCACCGACCGACCGGCACGCCCCATGACCACGCGGTCGTTGGTCAGCCAGCTGGTCGACACCTTCAGAGCCCAGGGCCGAATCGTCATCGTCGGCGCGTCCCTGGCCGGTTTGCGCGCGGCGGAAGCGCTGCGCGAGAAAGGGTTTCAGGGCCCGCTTACCATCATTGGCGACGAGCCCCATGAACCCTACGACCGGCCACCACTGTCCAAGCAGGTCTTGAAGGGCTGGGTGCCCGCCGACCACACCAAACTCCCCCGCCTGCGACCCGTGAACGCGCAATGGCGGCTGGGTGTCGCGGCGGTGGGCCTGGACCGGCCCAACCGCCAGGTGCTGCTCGCCAACGGCGAGAAGGTGGACTACGACCGGCTGCTGATCGCCACGGGCACCAGGGCGCGCCCCTGGTTCAACCCCGAAGAGGCGGCTCTGGCGGGGCTGTTCAGCGTGCGCACATGCGACGACGCGGCCAAGCTGGCCGCGGCGCTCAAGGCACGGCCCCGCCGGGTGCTGATCGTCGGCTCGGGGTTCGTGGGATCGGAGATCGCCTCGGTGTGCCGCGATCTCGACCTTCCGGTGACCGTCGCCGAGCGGGGCAAGGCGCCGCTGACCGGTGCGCTGGGCGGGGTGATCGGTGACATCGCCGCGCAAATGCAGATCGAGGCCGGGGTCGATCTGCGCACCGGCGTGGCGGTCGATCGGCTCGAAGGCGACGCCGGCGGCAAGGTCCGCGCGGCCCACCTGTCGGACGGCACCGTGCTCGAGGTCGACGTCGTGGTGGCCTCGCTGGGCTCGATCCGCAACGTGGAGTGGCTCGAGGGTGCCCGGCTGGCGAGCGGGTTTTGGGGAGTGGCCTGTGACGCCGGCTGCCGCGCGTTCGACATCAACGGCGTGGTGACCGACAACATCTTCGTCGCCGGCGATGTGGCGCGCGCCCCGCACGTCCTCTACGAATACCAGTTCATGTCGCAAGAACATTGGGACAATGCGGTTTTCGGCGCCGAGGTGGCGGCCAACAACATGATCAGTGTGGAGACGGGACGACGGCCGCACCTGCCGCTCCCCTCGTTCTGGTCAGGACAATTCGGCGTCAACATCAAGAGCGTCGGCGTGTGCTCGTTCGGCGACGAGATCGTCTTCACCCAGGGCTCGGTCGAGCAGCGCCGCTTCGCGGCCGCCTACGGACACCGGGGCCGCATCGTCGGGGCGGTCACGTTCAATCACGGAAAATGGCTGCCGTACTACGCTTCCCTGATCGAGCGGTCCGCACCGTTCCCGCCGCCCCCGCCCGGCTACGACCGGCCCCTCCTCTTCGAGCCGATGCCGGCCCGATTCCCCGACCCGCGCGAACGCACCGACATTCCCGACGTCGTGCTCACCGGACACGACCCGACCTCGCGTGGCGCCGAATTCCGACCCCGGATCCGCTGACGGCAGGAGACGACATGAACGCCGCGACCGCCTGGGCCGAAGCGATGAAGTTCGATAACCGGCCGAACCCCTACCCGTTCTTCGAGGAGCTGCGCAAAACACCGGTGGCCAAGGTCGCCGACAAGACCTACGTCGTCACCGGCTACCCGGAGTTACTCGCGCTGGCCCACGACCCGCGAATCAGCTCCGACATTCGCCGCAGCCCTTCGGATTTCGGTGTCGATAAGCCCGAACCCGAGCCCGGCAGCGGACACCTGCAGGCCTACGGCCGGGAGCCGAGCATCATCGTCTCCGACCCGCCCGAGCACGACCGGGCGCGGCGCCAGGTGATGCGCCACTTCGGGCCGCCGCACTCCCCCGACGTGATCCCCGGCATGGAACCGCTGGTGGTCCGGCTGGCCAACGACCTGCTCGACGAGATCAAGGCGCGCGGCACCGGCCGTCTGGACGTGGTGGCGGAGTTCGCCTATCCGATACCCGTCTCCGTCATCTGCAAGATCCTCGGCGTGCCCGTCGAAGACGAATCGAGGTTTCACGCCTGGATCTTCGACTTCATGATGGGCCTGGATCTCGGGCCCGAGGGCGCCACCGAGGAGGGGCGGGCCCTGGCGGAGAAGGGCCGCGCCGGAACCGCTGCCCTGCTGGCCTACCTGGGTGAGCTGGTGCAGGCATACGCGGCAACCCCCGGCGAGGGCCTGCTGTCCAGGCTGCTGCACGACGACGGCCCCGACGGCCCGATGTCGGTGCAGGAGGCGACGTCCAACGCCATGCTGCTTCTCGTCGCCGGACACGATTCCACGGTCAACACCATCAGCAATTGCGTGATGACGCTGCTGCGCAACCCCGGCAGCTGGGATTTGATCAGGCAGCGTCCGGAGCTGATTCCGCGCGTCATCGAAGAGGTGCAGCGGCTGCAGTCGGCGGTTCAGTTCTTCCCCAGCCGCAGCGCCACCGCGGACATCGAGATCGCCGGGACGCTGATCCCCGCGGGCTCGGCCGTGTATCTGATCTACGCCGCCGCCAACCGGGATCCGCGTCGCTTCGACAATCCCGACCGCTTCGACCCGCTGCGCCCGGATAACGAGCATTTCGGTTGGGGCAGCGGCATTCACACCTGCATGGGCGGCCCGCTGGCGCGGTTGGAGGTCAACCTGACGCTGGAGATCTTCGTCCGCCGCCTCGAATCTCCCAAGCTGGTGGTCGACCCGCCGCCCTACCGGCACAATCAGGTGTTCCGCGGGCCCCGCCAGCTCTGGGTGGACTTCGCGGCGATCACCGGGTGAATCCCCCTACCCGCCGATGGTGACGCGGTCGCCGACGCGGATGATGCCCTCCGCCGCCACCGCGAGATACACGCCCGCGCACGGCTGGGCGCCGTGACCGCCTGTGTCCCAACGGTTTTCAGCCGCCGGTGTGCGCAGAGCATGCGGGGCGCGTGGCAGCGAACCGTGTTCGAGCGTCGGTACGACGCAGCGGGATGTGGCCGTGAGGACGCGCAGTCGTGCGTCGCCGACGGCGATGTCGCGGCCGACCCAATCGTTTTCGGCGTACGGCGGGTAGCCGGGCGGCGTCTCGATCACCAAGTTGGGTCGATACCGAAGCGCCTCCACACCGATGTGTTCGAGCGTGGCCGTCGTAATCGCATGCAGCGGCGCCTCATCGGTGAACGCGTCACCCGGCGTCGCCTGGGCGATCTGAAGGATGCGGCCACCGACGTCGGCATCCAGGCCCAGCTCCAGCAACTTCTCCGGATCGGGGCGCACCAACGAGGCGCCCTGCGGGCGCTGGGCGATCAGTCGGACCGGCCGCCCCAACAGCTGCGAGAGCAGAGCGTCGACGCCGGGGTCGTCGGCCGCCACGCTGGATCCGTCGGGCAGTTCGATGCTCACCCGGCCGGCGTCTGCGTTGGCGGTGCACTTCAACAAACCACGCCACAGCCGGGCATTCTTGGCGCTGGCCACATGGCCGGTGTCGGCGTCGAGCAGCGCCAGCCGCCGGTCGCCCTGGGCGCCGTGCTCGTCGACGAACAGGTGCGACACGGCTTCGCCGAGCATCGATTTCACCGGATAGCGCAACAGGGTTTGGACCCGCAGCTCAGCAGCGGCCTGACCCGAAAACCCCGTCGGCTCCGTCACTGCCCGTCCCCACTCAGCGATCCTGCCCGCACCGTCCGGATCAGACTATGCGGGCAGGACGCCAAACCCACTGGGGGGTCAGAAATCGATCAGCCCGGGCAGTAGGTCGACTCCGCCGCGCTCACCCAGCCGGTCATGTCGGCGAAGCTGAAGCCCTTCGCGCTCATGCCGGAATGCAGGTCGGCGGCGATGGCGTCCGGCGTCTTGCCGGCCATCCGGTCCGCGCAGACCGCGTGCCCCAGCGCGATCATGTCGGAGTCACTCGACGAGGGCCACGTGAATCCGAGGTTGTGCAATTTCGCCAGGTATGCGTCGTCGGTGCTGTCGGCCGACGCAATCGCGGTCGTTGCGGTGAGGGCAGCGCCAACCATGACGGGAATTGTCAGTTTGGCCAGCCAACGCGATGTAAGCATTTTGTGCCCTTCTTTTGTTGTCGGTATCGAGGTGGGGCAAGTATATGAGCGAGGGATGCCGGCCAATATTAAAAATAAGAAAATTGCTGCGGCCCTTCGGTAACCGCGGTGACAACATTTCTGCGGGCTTGGTGCGAGCCGTGGTTGCACCGGCTCAGTCGCCCGGATGGCTGCGCTGCGCCCGGAGTTGCGCAAACGGCGATCGACTGCTATCAGGTTTGCCGGTCGGCCGGCGACACGGCGAGGCCACCCGGGAATTCATTGACCCCGGTAGCAATTGCCCGAGCCATCTGGCGGTATTGGGCGCCGGTTATGGAAAATGCGGCCCATGTCGGCGCGCGCGAGGTCAGTGCGGGAGCAGGCGCTGCTTTTGCTCGAGGAACTCGTCCTCGGTGATGATCCCCGCATCGCGCAGGGAAGCGAGCTCGCGCAACTCGGCGGCGATGCTGGTGATCGGCCCGCCAGCCGGCACCTGAGGTGCCGTCGTGCCGTCCTTCGTCGGCTTTTGCGTTGCCCCCCTGACCCTTTCGGCGCGGCCCGCGCCGCCCGTGCCGGCCATGGCGCGCCCGGCCATGCCCGCCGCGGCCATCTCACCGAACAGGCTGCCGGAGGTGCCGGACGAGGCCGGCGCGGCGCCCACGCTGGTGGCGGGCAGCGCCAGGGCGGCCGGCCGTATCTCCGGGGCGGCCGCGGTCCAGGCCGGCGGGACCGACAGACCGCCGACGGTGTTCGCCTGGGCCAGACCCGCCGTCGCGGCCGACCCGCCCGCCAGGTTGGTGATCACCGGGAAGGGCGTCGGGGGAACCGGGGCGAAGCCCGGCCAGGACTGCACCCCGGCCCAGCCGCTGACGATGTCATCGGTGTGGAAACCGGTCAAAGCACCGGAAACGTCGTAGGGAAGGGCCACGACGGCGGCGGCGAGGCCCGCCGCGCCGATCTCCGGGTCGACGAAGACCGCGCTGAGGTCCGCCGCCAGGCCCAACAGGTCCCGCCCGCCGAAGCCCGGGAGGAGCGGGCCCGCGAGGTTGTTCAGTGCGTCGGGCGTCGCGGCCAGGGCCTGCTGCGTCGAGGTGACCGCGCTCTGCACCTTTCCGGCCGACGTGGCCGCGGCCTGGTTGAGGGCAGCCGCCTGCCGCACCGAGCCGCCCGAATCGGTGCTCTGCTGTGGCGGGGTGAAGGGCGTCAGCCTGGTCGCCGCCGCCGCGGACGCCGCGTAGCCGTACATGGCCCCGGCGTCCTGGGCCCACATCTCGGAGTACTGCGCCTCGGTGGTCGCGATCGCCGGGGTGTTCTGCCCGAAGACGTTCGTCGCGATCAGGGACATCAGCTGGCTGCGGTTGGCCGCGATGACCGGCGGCGGCACCGTTTCCGCGAACGCCGCCTCGTACGCGGCGGCGGCCGCTTTGGCCTGGTTGGCGGTCTCTTCGGCCTGTGCGGCGGCCGTTCGGGTCCAGCTCACATAGGGAGCCGCGGCGGCCGCCATCGCCTCCGCCGACGGACCCATCCAGGGCCCACCGGTCAGGGCCGTGATCTCGGACTGGTAAGACGTCGCCGCGGCATGCAGCGCGACGGCCAGCGCGTCCCAGGCGATGGCCGCGCCGAGCAGCGGTGCCGCCCCCGGCCCGGTGTACATCCGCGCGGAATTGATTTCCGGAGGCAGCGCTGCGAAATCCATGGTCGTCTCCTCCGGACGGTAGGTGGCCACAGTCTTAACGGTTCGTAGCTGGCCGTAGTGGGATTGCCCAACGGACAGCGAACAAATCTAGATCCTTCCCGCAATAAAGATTTCACCATGACTTGAAACCGAGTCCTGCCGCCGGACGGCGCGCGAGGCGGCGCAGAGGCGCGAGTGGGGCCGGTGACCAGCGATGCAACGACGGTGAGTGGCGCCGATCACCGATAAGCAACCCCGGGGTTCCCGCGGAGCCCGGCAACGGCGCGGGCGGCCTCGCCCCGCATGCGGTATAAGCGGACCGGGCGATCAACGGCCGGTCTGCTTGGATCGGTATCACCACCGCGAGTTAGGTCTTGATGAAGATTGTGCTGGCCGCCTACGGAAGCCGGGGCGACGTCGAGCCGTGCGCGGCTGTCGGCCGCGAGTTGCTCGGCCGGGGTCACGACGTGCGCTTGGCGGTCCCCCCCGATCGGCTGCGCTTGGTCGAATCGGCCGGGCTCACCGCGGTCGCCTACGGGCCGGACACGCGTGAACAGATAGCCGCCGCAACGAGTTTCGTTCAGCGCGTCCAGGATCCGATCGGTGCGCTACCGCAGATCGCGGAGCGGGTCACCGGCGTGTGGGCGGAGAAGACCACGACGCTGTCGTCGTTGGCGCAGGACGCCGACCTGCTGGTGGCCGGCATGAACGAACAGCGGCTGGCCGCCAACGTCGCGGAGGCCTACGGCCTGCCGTTCGCCGCCCTGCACTTTTTCCCCGCCAAGGCGCTCGAACTGGGCGGGCTCCAGGCGCACGTGACGAACGCCGCCGAAGGCACCCAGCGGCTGACGCTGGGTTTGCCGGCGGCCGGCGGCTCACCGGCCTCGCCGGCGTTGGAGATCCAGGCCTACGAGGAGCTGTGTGTCCCGGAGCTGGCCGCCGAGTGGGCGGGGTCCGGGCTTCGGCGGCCGTTCGTCGGGTCGCTGACCCTGGAAATGCCGACCGACGTCGACGACGAGGTGTTGTCGTGGATCGCCGAAGCGCCGCCGCCCATCTACTTCGGTTTCGGCAGCACGCCGGTCACCTCGCCCGCCGAGACGGTCGCGGTGATCAGCGGGGCGTGTGAGCAGTTGGGCGCACGGGCGCTGATTTGCAGCGGCCTCAACGACTTTTCCGAGGTGGCGCGGGCGGACCATACGAAGATCGTGGACGCGGTCAACCATGCGGCCATTTTTCCGGCCTGCCGCGCGATCGTGCACCACGGCGGTTCGGGCACCACCGCGGCGGGCATGCGGGCCGGAGTCCCCATGTTGGTGCTCTGGCTCTGGCTCGATCAGCCGATCTGGGCCTCCGCCGTCAGCCGGCTGAAAGTCGGTATCGCCAGGGCGTTTTCGGAATCGACCTACGATTCACTCGTCACCGACCTGCGCTCGGTCCTTGCTCCGGAATGTGCCGTCCGGGCCCGCGAGGTGGCCGCGCAGCTGACCAAACCCGCCGAAAGCGTCGGCAGGGCCGCCGATCTTCTGGAAGACGCGGTGGTGCAAAGCGGCCGGGTCGGGTAGAAGGTTCTGGTGCAAGATCCGCCGCCCAGCCCTTTCGATCCGTCGATGCTGCATGAAGCGATGGTCAGGCGGTTGTATCGCCGTTCGTCGTCCGAGGGTCACATCCGGGTGCCGGCCGTGCCCAGCATGCTCGACGAGTACGTCCTGTTGTGCGGCAACATCTGCGCCACCCTGGGCGTCTGGCACACGCCGGAACAGTCCGCCCAGCTCAGGACCGCGCTGGCGGCGGAGCTGGCGAAGGGTTTCAAGGCCTCTCCCCGTTCGGACATCCTCATCTCGTTCAACTCCTCCTTCGGGACGAGCGTGAACATCCGCGTCAAAGCCGAATGGCGCACGGTCGAGGCCGACTACGACGAATGGGTGGCCGTGCGTCCGCCGCCGCTGTTCGGCACCGAGCCCGACGCGCGGGTGCTGGCGTTGGCCGCCGAGGCGGCCGACCCGACGGCCCACCGGGTGTTGGACGTCGGAGCGGGAACCGGACGCAACGCCCTGGCCCTGGCCCGCCGCGGCCACCCGGTGGACGCGGTCGAGATGGCGGCGAAGCTCGCCGACATCATGCGCTCGGAGGCCCAGAGCGAATCGCTGGGCGTGCGCGTGATCCAGAGCGATGTCTTCACCGCGATGGAAAGCGTCCACGACGAATACCAGCTGATGGTGCTCGCCGAAGTCGTGCCCGACTTTCGGACCACCCACGAGTTGCGGGGCGTGTTCGAACTTGCCGCCGACTGCCTGGCCGCCGGGGGCCGCCTGGTGTTCAACGCCTTCCTGCCCCGGGAAGGCTACGTGCCCGACGCGTCCGCGGTGGAACTCGGCCAGCAGTGCAACACGATGATCTACACGCGCGATCAGCTGGCGAGCGCGGTGTCCGGGCTGCCGCTCGAGCTGGTCGCCGACGATTCGGCGTACGAATACGAGAAGGCGCACCTGCCCGAGGGCGCCTGGCCACCCACGGGTTGGTTCGAGGGGTGGGCCAGCGGCCTCGACGTGTTCGACGTGCAACGCGAGCACTCGCCGATCGAGTTGCGCTGGCTCGTCTACCGAAAGGCCGGCTGACCGCCTCAGGCCGTCAGATCGCGGGTGGCCGGCCCCTCCAGCAGGGTGCCGTCCGGCGCGAAGCGCGACCCGTGCAGTGGGCACTCCCACGCCTTGTCGGCGTCGTTCCAGTTCACGATCCCGCCGAGATGCGGGCACACCGGCGAGACGCGGTGCTCCGTGCCGTCGACACGGCAGCGCGCCTCCAGCCGCCACGGCGGCCCGCTCACCACGCCGCCCTCGTCGGGGCCGGGGCTCCGCTTGCCGGTGCGCAGCAGCGGGGTGATCCAGCCCTTGGCCAGATCGAAGCCCACTTCGAGGTTGGCTTGCATGGCCGTCGGCAGCCCCGTCAACTCGTGGGGGCTCCAGCTGGCGAACGCTCTGGCCCAGTCCATCCGGCCACCCAGGATGCGGCTCGACAGCGCCAACGCGGCGGCCGCGCCGTTGGTCATCCCCCACTTGTTGAATCCCGTTGCAACGAAGATGGTTTCGGTGTTCGGCAGGATGGGCCCGACGTAGGGCAGCTGATCGATCGGCGTGTAGTCCTGTGCGGACCAGAAATGCGTCTGCTTGGCACCCGGGTAGTGCTTGCGGGTCCATGACGCCAGTTCCTCGAGCGCCTTGGTCGGGCTCTTCTTGCGGCCCACGGTGTGGCCGCCCCCGCCGACGATCAGCAGCTCCCCGTCCGCGACGGGGGCGTAGCGCACCGAACGGGTCGGCGAGTCGCTGGAGATCATCATCGGCCTGGTGATGTCGCCGGGAACCTTGAAGGCCATGCAGTAGGACCGGCTCGGCTTCACGCGTGCGAAATACCCGCCGCGATCCAGGATCGGGATACCGGTGGCGAGCACCAGTTGCCCGGCTTGCAGCTCGACGTCTTGCTGCGCCGCGTCGTTGGCGTGCACGCGCACCCGTCCGCCCCGGCTGGACACCCGCCGGACCCGCGTGTGCTCGACCAGTCGGCCGCCCCGGTCGAGCAGTTCCTTGGCCAGCGCATCCAGGAACGGCATCGGATCGAACTGCGCCTGGTCGCCGAGCCGGACCCCGCCGTGGTACGGGAACGGCACGGCGGCCTCGTCCTCCCAGACGGCGGGCAGCCCGACCGCTTGGCACGCCTTGAGTTCCAGGCGCGTGGACGGCACTCCCTTGGCGGATTGGGCATAGGTGTAGGCGTCCTCGCGCTGCACCGGTATGTCATGGGACTCGCAGTAATCGATGACCCAGTCCTGGCCCTCGCGGTTCCCGTCCACATAGGCGCGCGCCAATTCCCGGCCATGCCTGGGCAGGATCTTCGACAGGTGGGTGCTTTGCAGCAGGCTGATCTTCGCGGTGGTGTTGCCGGTGGCGCAGGCCCCGACGGTGCGCGCCTCGAGCACCAACACATCCTTGCCCGCGCGGGCCAACAGGACCGCCGTCATCAGCCCGGTGATGCCGGCGCCGACGACGATCACGTCCGCGGAATGGGAGCCCTCGTCAAGCTGGCTTGCGGCCCAAGGCTGTTCGGCCCGATTGGCCAACCATAAAGACGTCACGCGTGGGCTAATACCCCTCCCGAACCCGGGGAAACACCGCGGCGGCGCGGTGGCCGCCGTCACGCCCGCTTCAACTGCGCTTTCGCCTCCGCAACCAAATCCGCGGCGGCGCGGCTGGCTTGCTGGGCCTTGTCGTACCTCGCCTCGGCGCGGTCGGCGTCGCGTTCGGCCGTGCGCAGGGCCGCGAGCGCGTCGTCACGGCGCTGGCGAGCCGTGTCACGCTCGGCCTGACGCTCCGACAGCTCGGCGTCGGCGTCGGCCTTGTTGCGCTCGGCGGCGGCCACGGCGGCGGTCAGCTTTTCGAGCCGCCGCCGCGCGGCCGCGTCGCGCGCGGACGGCTTGGCGGGTTGTGCCCCCGGTTTCGCCGCCGGCGCCGGCGCCGTCGCCTTCGCGGTCCGGACCCGGCCCGCCGACACCGGGGCCGCGCCCCCGAAATCGCCGAAACCCGACCACTGCTCGGGCCGGGCCAGCCGGCCGAGTCGCCGCCGGACATCGGGGTCGGCGATCGCCGCTTGCAGCGTGCTGGTGATGTCGTCGCGCACCGCCGCGGACGGCCGGCTGATGTCGGCCGCCTCGAGCGCTGCCCGCGTGAGCTCCCCGATGAGCCGATGCTGCTCGGCGGACAAGTCCCGAATGCGCGCGCCGTCCATCGCCGCGTGTGCGGCGCGCAGTTCGTCGCCCAGGTCCGCGAGCCGTTGTCGGGTGTCCCCGCGCGCGAGGGCGAGCCGGTTGACGACCCATGCCGCGGTGGTCGGCTTGTTGGCCGCGGAGATCCGCTTGGCGGCGGCGTCGTCCCCGCGGCGCTTGGCCGCGGCGGCCAATCGGGTGCGCTCCCCGGTGAAATCCTTCGGCGCCGCCCAATACAGACTGTCGAGTTCGTCGTCGGCCATGAGGCCATGATCCCCGCGCCGTGGCCCGTCGGTTTAGAAACCGCACGTCCGTGGCACCTGATGGACAACATCGTCCCGCCGGCGGCGACCGCGCCCCGGCAGCTAACAGAACGCAAGGATCCGTCAGCTCAATGATGCCCACGACCAGCGATCGGCCCGTCCGCCGGATCTTCCGGGACCGCAGCGCCCGCCGGATACTGCTCGCCGTGCTGGCGGTCGTCGTCGTCGCGGCATCGCTTGCCGGCTGCGGTCACCGCAGTGCCTCGTCAAACACCCCGGGGCCCGCGCACGTCACCATCACGCCCGGCCCCGACGCGCGTGACATCGATCCGGTAGCCCACGTCATGGTCAAGGCCGACACGGGGACGTTGACCGAGGTCCGCATGGTCAACGAGAGCGGCAAGCCCGTGCAGGGCGTCATGACCCCGGACAACACCGTATGGAAGCCCACGGTCCCCCTGGGCTACGGCCGCACGTATACCCTGACGGTCACCAGCCGCGGCCCCAACGGTGTTGCGGCGACGCAAGTTTCGTCGTTCTCGACGCTGAAGCCGTCCAACCAGACCAAGGTTTCGTTCACCACCACGGCGGAGGCCGCCCTCAAAGACGGCGGCACCTACGGCGTCGGCACGGTGGTCGTGGCCCACTTCGACGAGCAGATCGCCGACCGGGCCGAGGCCGAGCGGCACCTGGCGGTGACCACCGACCCCAAGGTGCAGGGGTCGTGGTACTGGGTGGACGGCCAAACCGCCCACTGGCGGCCGGAGCACTACTACGCGCCCGGCACCACCGTCACCGCCGAAGCCAAGATCTACGGAATCGCGTTGGGCGACGGCCTATTCGGCCAAGACGACGCCAAGGTGTCGTTCCGGATCGGCGACGCGCACGTCTCGATCGCGGACGACGCGACCCATCAAGTGAGCGTCTTCAACAACGGCGCCCTGGTGCGCACGATGCCGACCTCGATGGGGATGGGCGGCACCGAGAACGTCGGCGGCAAGAGCATCTCGCTGTGGACGCCACCGGGCGTCTACACCGTCCTGGACAAGGGCAACCCGGTGGTGATGGATTCTTCGACGTTCGGGTTGCCCAAAAATTCGCGCCTCGGGTATCGGGAGACGATCAACTGGGCCACCAAGATCAGCACCGACGGCATCTACCTGCACGAGCTGGACGCCACGGTGTGGGCCCAGGGGCATCAGGACACGTCGCACGGCTGCCTGAACCTCAACGCCGACAACGCGAAATGGTTCTACGACTTCTCGGTGCCCGGCGACGTGGTCGAGGTCCGCAACAGCGGCGGCCCGCCGCTGACGCTGGCGCAGAACGGCGACTGGACGCTCAGCTGGGACGACTGGCGCAAGGGCAGCGCCCTGAAGCCGACGTGACGCAGCTCATTCGTCGGCGGAAGTTGTGCCCCACTTCACAGTAAAGTCTTGACTCGTTCCAGATAAGTGCGTCATATTGGTGCGGTGTCATCGACGGCCGATTACGCGGAACGATTGCGGATGGCCGATCTCCGGGTGACCCGTCCCAGGGTCGCGGTGCTGGAGGCGGTGGACGCCCACCCGCATTCCGACACGGAAACCATCTTCTCGGCGGTGCGCGTCGGCCTGCCCGATGTCTCCCGCCAGGCCGTATACGACGTCCTCAATGCGCTGAGCACGGTCGGATTGATCCGCCGCATCCAGCCTTCGGGTTCGGTCGCCCGCTACGAGTCACGCGTCGGCGACAACCACCACCACGTCGTCTGCCGATCCTGCGGAGTGATCGCCGACATCGACTGCGCGGTCGGCGAGGCGCCCTGCCTCACCCCGGCGGACGTAGACAACGTCCTCGACGGCTTCGTCCTGGACGAGGCCGAGGTCATCTACTGGGGCGTGTGCCCCGATTGTTCGACTGCTGGTTCCTAGATCGCAGCCCCATTTATCCACCACCCCGAAAGGAACGCTGTGAGCGAAAGCGAAAACCCCACAATCTCGGCGCCGACACCGAAATCGAATGCGCCCCTGACGAACCGGGACTGGTGGCCCGACCAGGTCGACCCCTCGATGCTGCAGCCGCACAATCCGAAATCGACCCCGTACGGCGCAGACTGGAACTACGCCGAGGAGTTCGCCAAGCTCGACGTCGAGGCGCTCAAGCGAGACGTCATCGACGTGATGACGACCTCGCAGGACTGGTGGCCCGCCGACTACGGCCACTACGGCGGCCTGTTCATCCGGATGAGCTGGCACGCGGCCGGCACCTACCGCATCTTCGACGGCCGGGGTGGCGGCGGCCAGGGCATGCAGCGGTTCGCCCCGCTGAACAGCTGGCCGGACAACGTGAGCCTGGACAAGGCGCGCCGGCTGCTGTGGCCGGTCAAGAAGAAGTACGGCAACAAGATCTCCTGGGCCGACCTGATCATCTTCGCCGGTAACTGCGCGCTGGAGTCCATGGGATTCAAGACGTTTGGCTTCGCCTTCGGCCGCGAGGACGTCTGGGAGCCCGAGGAGATCCTGTGGGGCGAGGAGGACACCTGGCTGGGCACCGACAAGCGCTACTCCGGCGAGCGTGACCTCGCCCAGCCCTACGGGGCGACCACCATGGGGCTGATCTACGTGAACCCCGAGGGCCCCGAGGGCAAGCCGGACCCGATCGCCGCGGCGATCGACATCCGGGAGACGTTCGGCCGCATGGCGATGAACGACGAGGAGACCGCCGCGCTGATTGTCGGTGGGCACAGCTTCGGCAAGACCCACGGCGCCGGCAGCGGTGACTTGGTCGGCCCCGAGCCGGAGGCCGCCCCGATCGAACAGCAGGGGCTGGGCTGGAAGAGCTCGTACGGCACCGGGGTCGGCAAGGACGCCATCACCAGCGGCCTGGAGGTGGTCTGGACGCCCACCCCGACGAAGTGGGACAACACCTTCCTCGAGACGCTGTACGGCTACGAGTGGGAGCTCCAGAAGAGCCCCGGCGATGCGTGGCAGTTCGTCGCCAAGGACGGCGCGGGCGCGGGCACCATTCCCGACCCGTTCGGCGGGCCCGGCCGCGCCCCGACGATGCTGGTCACCGACATCTCGATGCGCGAGTCGCCGATCTATCGCGACATCACGCGGCGCTGGCTGGACCACCCGGAGGAGCTGACCGAGGCGTTCGCCAAGGCCTGGTACAAGCTCCTGCATCGCGACATGGGCCCGATCAGCCGCTACCTCGGACCCTGGGTTGCCGAGCCGCAGCTGTGGCAGGACCCGGTGCCGGCGGTCGACCACGAACTGGTCGACGAGCAGGACATCGCGGCGCTGAAGGGCAAGGTGCTCGAGTCGGGGCTGTCGGTTCCGCAACTGGTGAAGACGGCCTGGTCGGCGGCGGGCAGCTACCGCAACACCGACAAGCGCGGTGGCGCCAACGGGGCGCGGCTGCGTCTGGAGCCGCAGCGCAACTGGGAG